>CAZBUF010000150.1:0-5600 GCA_964495025.1 uncultured Bacteroidales bacterium
CCTTAAGGAGCTAATGCCCGAAGGTTTTCGGGGCTCAATGGATAAGGTTCTGAACGGTATAGCTTTTAATTATAACAATAATAATATATACGTAACAGGTAAGAACTGGCCGGTGCTGTATGAGATTAAGATCAAAGGAAACTGAATATATTTTATTTTTGGGGAGATAAAGGATAATTTAGACTTTGAATATTACATTTTTTTGTATATTTATATAAATCAAAAAATCGATGAAACCATATATTGTTGAAGCCACTGACTTTTCCCCTAAGGTAACTCTGGATCCAGGGAACGATGTCTTTGAAATATCAGGCATATCAAGGCCGGAGAATGCAAATGATTTTTACGAACCTATAGTGCAATGGCTGAATGAGTATGTTCAGGATCCGAATGAAATGACAAAAATTAAATTTCATTTTGATTACTTCAATACTTCCTCACTGAAATACTTCTTAATGATACTTTCAAAATTTAAGGAAATAACCGATAAAGAAGGTGAGTTGAAAATAAACTGGTTTTATGATACCGAGGATGAATCGATGCTTGAAGCAGGAAAAAGCCTTGAAGAGCTGAGTGAATTGGAATTTGATTTTCATGTCAACGAGTAACGCAGTTTTTTACTACTCATAAGTATTTTCAAATCAAATAATTACGGTGGTAGTTGTTAATAACGTGTTAATAAAAGAACTTGAATTGTTTACAAAACAAAATCTTATTCAAAATCCATTGATTTTTTAAAATACTATTTTTGGACGTCTAAGCAAAGTATGCTATTATAAAATCATTTTAATAATAACTCACATCTGAATGGGGAAAGTAATATCTATTGCAAATCAAAAAGGCGGGGTAGGCAAAACAACAACGGCAATTAACCTGGCTGCAAGTCTGGCAGTTCTTGAAAAGAAAGTGCTGCTCATTGATGCTGATCCTCAGGCTAATGCCACATCAGGTATTGGGTTTGATGTCAGGAACATAAAGACCAGCATTTATGAATGCCTGATAAATGAAGTAAATCCTAATGATATTATTCTTAACACTGAGATTGAGGGGCTGGATCTTATTCCGTCACATATAGATCTTGTGGGTGCGGAGATTGAGATGTTAAATATGCCTAACAGGGAAAGGATGTTTAAGGAAGTTATTGCTAAAATTACTACTGATTATGATTATGTTTTAATAGACTGCTCACCATCACTTGGATTAATTACGGTAAATTCACTTACAGCTGCTGATTCTATTATAATACCTGTTCAGTGTGAGTATTTTGCACTCGAAGGATTAGGTAAGCTGCTAAATACTATTAAAATAATCCAGGGCAGGCTGAATCCCGATCTTGAGATCGAAGGATTTGTATTAACAATGTACGATGTCAGACTGCGTTTGTCAAACCAGGTTGTTGAAGAAGTGAAAAAACATTTTCAGCAAATGGTTTTTGATACTATTATTCAGCGTAATATTAAACTCAGCGAATCACCAAGTTTTGGCAAGCCTGTTATACTATATGATGCCGAGTCAAAAGGAGCGATTAATTATCTTAACCTTGCCCGGGAACTACTGCAGAATAATAATGAGACAAGAATTAGTAATGAGGATAAAATAATTACATAAAATGGCCAGGAAAAATGCATTAGGAAGAGGATTAGGAGCTTTAATAGATGAAGATGACAGGGATATGCTGTTTGAGAAAGTAAGTGGCGGAATTGAAATATTTATTTCCAGCATTGAGGTGAATCCTTTTCAGCCAAGGTCACAATTTAACGAGGAATCACTCAGGGAATTGGCAGTATCAATTAAAGGGATAGGGATTATTCAGCCGATCACTGTTCGTGAAACAGACAATGATAAATACCAGTTAATTACGGGGGAAAGAAGATTAAGGGCTGCTAGAATAGCAGGACTTAAGAAGATCCCTGCATTTGTGCGCAGCGCCAATGACCAGAATATGCTCGAGATGGCACTGGTTGAAAATATTCAACGCGAGGATCTTAATGCCATAGATGTGGCAATAAGCTATCAGCGGTTAACTGAAGAATGTGATCTTACACAGGAGGACCTGAGTCAGCGTATAGGGAAAAACAGGGCAACCGTGTCCAATTATCTGCGACTGTTGAAGCTTCCCCCGGAAATTCAGCTGGGAATAAAAGAAAATAAGATATCAATGGGCCACGCCCGTGCACTTATAAATATGGAAGACCCCCATGAACAACTAACACTGTATTATATGATTGTTGATGAGGACATGTCAGTGAGAAAAGTTGAGGAACAGGTACGTAAAATTAATAAAACAAAGGGCCAGCTTAAAGAAAAAGGGGAAATAACAGTTAACCTGCCTAAAGAATATGAGGATCTCAGGATCCATCTTTCAGAATTTTTTAAAACAAATATAGATTTTAAGCGCAGCAATAAAGGAAACGGGAAAATCGTTATTCCTTTCAGTTCAGATGAGGAACTGGAAAGAATAATCGCGATATTTGACAGTTTAAAGATAAAATAATTGTGTGCGCTTAAATGATTTATTAAAATTGCCAAAAATACTGCTGAAAAGATTATTATTCTGCTTCATTGCAGGTATATTATTCCTTCCCTGCAGATATGTATATTGCCAGCAGGAAAAAGTATTTTCCGATTCAGTGAAGATAAGAAAAGTCGAACCCCGTAAGGCTTTGTTATATTCCTCAGTATTCCCCGGATTAGGACAAATATATAATCGCAAGTACTGGAAAGTCCCTGTTATTTATGGTATTGGCGGCGCTGTAATCTATACTTATTTCTACAATCAGAAATTATATGATGAGCTGAGAAATGCATATACTGAAGTGTATTATATGGATACGCCTCCGGCATCATATGAGTTCAGGGGACGGGTAATATATCATGACGTCACAGGAGTTTTATACAGATCAATGGATAATGCGAGGACTGACAGGGATTATAGCGTTGTCGGACTGGCAGCTATATATTTGCTAAATATTATTGATGCAATGATTGATGCACATTTCTATGAATATGATGTATCTAACGATCTATCTCTGAAACTGGAACCTTCATTGATTAATAACAATGCTTTTGCCTGTACAATGGGTTTGAAATTGAGTATTAAGTTTTAATTATTATTACTATGATTAAAAAACTGAAGTTACTGATTACAGGAATATTTGTATTCAGCGTTTATACACATGTTTATAATCAGACTGAAGACAGCCTTGAAGTGAAAAATGACGATGCGGAAATAATCGTTTCCGGTTTTGAAGCCAATCTTGACAGCATGTTAAATCTGTGGTATATTAATAATTCCCTGTTAAATGACACAAGCTTTCCTGAAGCAGAGACTGACAGCATAATCCCTGATTTCCCTGACTCCGTATATATTGACAGGATATCAAAGATACCTTCGGCCGTTGAACTGTCATATAACACCATAGTGAGAAAATATATAGAAATGTACACCCGGAAACGAAGGAGAACTGTTGAAGTAATGCTGGGATTATCGCAATACTATTTTCCAATATTTGATGATATTTTTGATATATACGATATTCCCAATGAACTGAAATATATGTCAATTATTGAATCGGCTTTAAATCCACGTGCATATTCAAGGGCCAGGGCTGTTGGCTTATGGCAGTTTATGTACGGGACAGGCAGACGGTACGGGCTTACAATAAATTCACTGGTGGACGAAAGGATGGATCCGATAAGATCTACTCATGCTTCAGCCATGTTTATTAATGATCTTTATAAAATTTACAACGACTGGATACTGGTTATTGCGGCTTATAACTGCGGACCGGGAAATGTTAACAAGGCCATCAGGCGGTCAGGGGGAAAAAGAAATTACTGGGATATTTATTTCTACCTGCCACGGGAAACCCGCGGACATGTACCTGCATATATTGCTGCAACCTATACTATGAACTATTACAGGGAACATAACCTTCAACCACGTGAGATTGAGCTGCCGCTGGCAAATGATACACTTATGATAAATGAGGAACTCCACCTTATGCAGGTTTCGGAAGTTTTAGGCATTCCCGTTAAGCAGTTAAGAGATATGAATCCGCAGTACCGCACAGACGTTATTCCTGCCGGTGCGGAGAAAAGCTATTCCCTGAGGCTGCCCCTCGAATATACATTCAGATTTATTGATCTGCAGGATTCAATATTTGCATATAAAGATTCGGTATATTTTGATCCTAATAAGATAATTACAAGTCCTACTACTTATACGTCATCCGGATATATGCATGAACCTCCGTCTGATAACCTTTCAAAACTATACTATACAGTGAAATCGGGTGATAACCTGGGATATATATCAGGCTGGTATAATGTCAGGGTATCTGATCTGAGATACTGGAATAATATCAGGAGAAACATTATAAGGAGCGGACAGAAACTGGTTATTTATGTCCCTAAGGCCAAAGAAAGCAAGTACAGGAATATCAACTCAATGTCGTTTACGGAAAAGCAAAAGATGATCGGAAAGACAGTCGCAAGTGAACCTGTACCTGAGAAACCTGTTATTGTCGAAAATGGTGATTACGTATATTACACTGTTAAATCAGGGGATACTTTATGGGATATTGCAAAAAAATACCCCGGGGTGACCGATACGGATATTATGAGGTTAAACAGCATTTCTGATCCCGGAAAAATTAAGCCGGGCCAGAGATTGAAAATTATGCCCGGCAGCAAGATTTATTAATAAGCTAAAATAAAAGATGAAACCCTTTAAGATATTACTATTTTTCTTATCAGTATATCTTTTATTATTTGCCTTATCATTATATTTTCCTGAGAAGGGCATTGGCATTTCCAAAAACCTCAGATTAAAATTCTTCAGCCCTAAGGATATCCTCACAAAGAAAAAAGTAAAATATGCGGATATTTCAGGAATAATTAATAATAACGAACTACTTACCGATTCTGTGATCTCCGGTCTGGCTGAAAAGCCTGACGGGGAAGATAATAATATTTATGACACTGTAAGGGCAAATGCTGACAGCCTGAGAAACAGCATTCCTGCCATTGAATATCCCGGTGGTGACCGTAGTGTTCTGTATCCGGTCTTTAAGGCCCTTAAGAACCTTAAAAATTCCGGTGAATTAATAAGGATCATGCATTATGGTGATTCCCAGATTGAAGGAGACAGGATGACCTCGTTGGTTCGAAATAAGTTGCAGGCAAAGTTCGGAGGATCAGGTATCGGGCTGGTCCCTGTTTCACAGCTTTATGGATATAAATTTTCCATGATCCATGAATGCTCGGATAACTGGAAGAGATACACTGTATACGGTGACGTTGATACAACGATTGAACATAGCAGGTACGGGGCACTGGGATGCTTCTGCAAATTTTCTCCTCTTGTTGATGCTGCTGTAACAGATGACACATTAAGTTATGAAGCATGGGTAGCTTTTGAAGAATCGAAACACTCCTACCGGAATACCAGGCAATTTTCACAATGCAGGATCTTCTACGGATATAACACCGAGCCGTTCCTGAATGAGATATACTATGATGGTAAGCTTGCTGATGCCGAAATACTCCCGCCAACACAGAAGCTTAATGTGCTGAAATGGGCATTCAGCGAACCCAGG
>CAZBUF010000151.1:0-5895 GCA_964495025.1 uncultured Bacteroidales bacterium
TAAAATCATATACTCTGATGACTTTGAAAAGATTGTGCGGCAAGGGTTTTAAAATAATTCTCTTATCTTTCTTCTGGTATAATACATAATGATAGTATGTGAAGCAATCTAAATTGGTCGGAAATATTCCCATACTTTCAAGTTCATCACCCGAAATACACGTATTCTTCTTGATTTTGAGCGCCGGGGATTGTAGAATTGTTTCCATGTTATTGAGATTTGTTTTTGAAGTAATAAAACTAATATAATTTACTACCACTAGTCAAGTATAACCTGATGATATCAATCATAATCAAATGATGATTTATATCACTCTTAATTGTGGTAACCTGTCTGAAAAGCTCTTCTAAGACGGGACGAGTTCAACTCGAGAAACAATCTCAGGTTGCTGTTCCTCTTCAGTAAACTGCTAAATGGCTAAATTGATCTATTGCTATATTGTTCTATTGCTATATTGCTATATTCAAACCTGAAAAAGTCGGAATCAGCGTATCCCTTGCTTGTTGTTATATGAGGTTTATCTGAATAATAACATTTTACCTGTTACAACTGTGTTATCCACCCTTATCCTGTAATAGTAAGCTCCTGCAGGTACTGGATGGCCGGAACTGTCTTTTCCGTTCCAGCTAATCTCGTGATTACCTGCCGGCTTTTCTTCATTGATCAATGTGGTGATTCTCCGGTTTAATGCATCAAATATTTCTATTGATACATTAGCATGGTCATTCATGTTATAAGTTATGTTCGTTGAATGATCAAAAGGATTTGGATAATTGCCTGTCTCAATTTTATTTGCTATTACTTCATCCGCACCTACAAAATCTGCATCAGGATATTCAAGTACACGTTGTACCGCATAATATGCAGGCTTAGCCTTGTATTCATCGTCGAAAAGCGATGGGTACCATTCTGTGTGCCATCCGTTTCCGTCATCGATGTGCCAGATATTCCAGCCAACAACACCTGACAATCGTTTTTCCAGTAATACCTGCAGTATAGAATGATATGTATATGCCTGGTCTATAAGGTCATCATATGAAGGGGCACTTGTTAACCATACACTTGCTTCTGTTACATGAAATTCAAGATCATTATTATGTGCCCAGTCAATAAGATTTCTCAGATCATTAAGGCGGCTTTCACTTTCCCATCCTTTGTCAACATGTGCCTGCCAGCCAATCCCATCTACTCTCAGGCCCAGGCCCCAAAGATATTGAATGGTTTCCTTAATCAGGTCCCATGAGGCAGTGCTGGAAGGGGATTCATGATGATTATAAATAAGCTTGATATCCGGAGCATACAGGTCTGCTATATCAAAAGCCGCACTTATGTAGAGGGGTGTGCTGTTTACATCAACATCCTGGCCTATCTTAAACCACGGATTTTCCCACCCCGTGCCCGGCTTGTCAGTGAACCAGCTGCCATTAATCACCGTTTCGTTAACGACATCAAGATACTCAATCCCCGGTGTTAAATTATACCTCTTGCACATCTCTTCCATAAAAACATTCATATTTTCTTCAAGCTCGACGCCGGTTCTGCTGTCATCCTGTGCCCAGCTCGAACACTGGGGCCCTATAGGGCCGTGCATTCTCAATATCTGGCTGTTGGCAGAAATGTGACTGACCCATGCATCTGACGGGCCCCAGTTAAAACCTGAGGTATTATCAGGATAGATGCTCCACTGCTTGAAATCATTTTCAGGTGTCACATAGCTAAATTCCCTGTCCATTATCATCCCTGTGTTTGAGCCGAAAGCCCATGAACCTGTTGTTGCGCCGATAAGAACGCTGCCGCCAGAATAATTGTCCTCTACAATTTCTTTTAGTCTTTTCCCTGATGGTTCCGGAGGATCAGCAAAAAGACAGGAAAAATTTAAAAGTCCTGGTATAATAAATACTGATAATATTAGTGTTTTCATTTATAATCCCTCCTTTTTAAGTTAAATTTAAGAAAAAAATACTACTTAAAATATTATATTACCTGCGAATCAGCTTCATTTAACAGCAGTAAGCACTTTGAACCATTCAAATTCCGGTACAGGTTTAAATGAAACATCCCTGAATTCAGCTTTGGTACATATGTTTTCCCATTCTTCAAAACTTACGCAATACTCACCTTCATTAAGAATATGTTTTTTCCCGTTATCATACATCCTTTTGAATGCTTCTATGCCTCCTTCTTTTAAAGCAAGCACAAATTCTTCTTTCAAATAATCAATGATCCTTCGTAATCTTTCAGGATCTTCATGATTACCGGTAGTATCCATATCAATATCTCCTATAACGAATATACCTCCCGGTTTTAATATATCATAGATCTTTCCTGCAGCAGAGCTCTTATCAATAACATGGTGCATTGTAACGGTTGATGCTACAATATCAAAAGTATTATTATTGAAATCAGGATTGCAGGCGTCACCCTGATGACATTCAATTCTGTTGTGTAATCCCAGTCTTTCTATCTTATCCCTGAATATTTGCAGCATCTCCGGAGAATTGTCTATTCCCGTGATATCGCATCGGGCCTTTTCCAGAAATTTCAGGCTTAATAATCCTGTTCCACAACCAATATCGAGAACCCTGTCATTATGTTTTACTTTTGAAGAATCAACAACAAGCTCAAGCATCCTGTGATGTCTTTGGATCTTTCCTAATGTCATATCATATTCATTGGCCCAGTCGCCGAACCATGTTTTTGTTACGTCACCGCCATTATTTTTTTGCTTCATTAGCCACATATTATAAGTTAAAGAATGTCAATAAATTGATACTCCTGAAATAGAGCAGGACAATACAAATATAATATTCCAAAATGAATTTATGACCTTTAAGGCAGGCTGAAAGTGAAGTATTAACAGTGCCGGTGATTTGTGGATGTTGGTTTTGTTTTTTGTGATCCTGCTGGGTCTCGAACCCAGGACCCCATCCTTAAAAGGGATGTGCTCTACCAACTGAGCTACAGAATCAAATGTTTTATGATATTTTCAGTGAAAGGGGAAATGAAAAACCCCGTTTTACCACAATTTCAGCCATGGAATTTATCCCTGCTAAAAAGCGTTGCAAATATAATATCTTATTTTTGTTATAAAAAGATTTCACATGTTAATTTCATTTATTTGCATTAACGGTATTTTACTTGCCGGCAGTCACCCTATTGTTAATGTAGTTTATAACCTTGCAGCAATAATTACGTAATAATAACAGTTATTTTATAAATAATTTTTATAAATTTAGATTTATTGATAATTACTAACAAAACTTACAAATCATGAAAAAAGCAAAATTATTAAGCAAAAGCGTTTTCTTAATTATTTTACTTATCAGCACTTCACTATCGTCATCTGCTCAAATTAAAACCCTCGGTGAATTTTTTGCAGGAGGAGTGTCTGATGCCGGTTTGCTTTTCGAAGCATATATGACACCCTGGGCAAATGCAATTGGAACGAGCTTATCAGGAGGCTGGTATAACACAGCCAAACCTCATAAACCAGGTGGATTTGATATTACTTTTACTGCAAACATGACTTTTATACCTGATGAAGCGAAGACTTTTGATCTGGCAACACTTGGCCTGTCGGCCAACAGCGTGCTGCCTGCAGGGAACACTCTTGCACCTACTGTTGCAGGAGAAACCACCTCAGGCCCTGAAGTAATATATAGTATCGAAGGTCATGATATTGGCAGTATTAATACTCCGCAGGGAACAGGCGTGGGATTAATGGTCAGTCCGATGGCGCAGATCGGCCTGGGCCTTTTTAAGGGTACTGAAGTTAATGTAAGGTTGATGCCAAGGTTAGATATAGGCAAATACGGCACTTTAAGCTTATGGGGCGTAGGAGGGAAGCATAGCATAAAACAGTGGATCCCGGCAATTAAAAAACTTCCGGTTTTGGAACTTTCACTTATGGGTGGGTATACTCAGTTCAATTCGAGCTTTAATATATCCGTAACTCCTGCTGATTTGGGTATTTTACGGGATAACACTGATCCGGCAACCTACAATAATCAGAGTATGGATCTGACAGTTAAAAGTTTTACGCTTAACGCCATTGTTTCAGCTAATCTGCCTGTAATATGTTTTTACGGAGGATTAGGTATAGTAACTACAAAGACCGAACTGGGACTGGTAGGAAATTTCCCTGTACCCACCATTGTCGCACCATCACCCGAGCCACGGGTAAATGACAACAGTGTGGTTGAGGATCCTATTAATCTCGAGATAAAAAATAATGACGGCAAGCCTACCAAACCAAGGATAAATGTGGGTTTACGGCTAAAGCTGGGAGTCATTACAATTCACGGAGATTATACATATGCCAATTATTCAAATGTATCAGCCGGCGTTGGACTTAGTTTCAGATAACATTATAATCAGGATGCTGTCCGGAAAGATATAAAGACTAACGACTTTTTGGACAGCCTCTTTTAAAAACTAAAACCCATCCTGAATATGGGATTTGAGTGCGGGGAATATTTATTCTCTGTTATATCCCATAAAATAAGTAAATTAACCGCTGCCCGCCTTCCAATAGGTTGCCTTAGTCCGGCGCCTACCAACAGATTATCGATCCATAACCTGTTTCCTGAAAGGTAGTATCTGTATGTATAAATATCCCTGTAGACAGTCTCAATATTCAATGCTTCATTCTCACAATGCACCAGTATTGTGCCTATATTCAAAGGTATGTATCTGTTCATATCCTTTATCAGGTCGTAGGTCATGAAAAAGCGTCCGCCGTATGTGTTATATTTTATATTATAGGTTCTGTAATAGCCGATATTATTAATAATTGTATCCAGGTAATTTAATCTGTCTTTTTGAAAGATATATATCGGACCTAAGCCTGCTGACAGGCGGGGTGTTATTTTGTATCCTATCAGCGGGGCAATATCTATATAAGTATTTGTACCGATACTGAGCCAGAAATCACCTCCAAAGAATATCCTGTCAGAAATTCCGCCATTTTTTCTATCTTGCGCATTAATAGCAATGCCTGAAAGCAGGCAGACAAGTAAAATGAATATTGTTACCCTGTACTTTTTCATTTTCAGATGTTTTTACCGATGTGAGTTGAAGAATATAACGTTGAAAATATTAAATTTTGTATTTTATAAAAAGCAAATTTCATATTTTAATAAATAAAAATATATGATATGAATATAATAGTAACCGGAGCAAGCCAGGGCATAGGCTATGAAATATCGAAAATTTTCGCTGCCGGGCCCGAAAATACTGTACTGGCAATATCAAGGAATGAAAACAAACTTAATAAGCTCAGGAGTGAATGCCTTGCAATAAATCCTGATTCAGGACTTACAGAATGCCTGAGCAGCGAGTATGCAAATTCCGGGATATATTTTAACTGTCTGGCACTGGGGTCCGTTAAGACTGATATGTTTGCAAAAGCCTTTCCCTGTGTAAAGGCCAGGTTCACACCTGAAATGATGGCAGAGTATATTGTTGATTTTGCCGTGAACGGTTATAAGTACAACAGGGGAAAGATACTGCCGGTTTCGGTATCTGTTCCATAAACATTATCAAATTCTTGCTGACAGGCCTTATTATTGATGGGAAATATACGTTTCACCTTTCATTTCCGATACTATGCTCATGGTATCCTCGGCAATTACGAGCTCTTCATTTGTAGGTACCACTATCACGGCAACTTTTGAGCCTGGTTTTGAGATAACAGCTTCTTTTCCTTTCAGGTTATTATTCTTTTGATGATCAAATTCAAGTCCCAGGTAATCCATTCCGCTGCATACTGCTTCGCGTGACATCGGACTGTTTTCTCCTATTCCGCCGGAAAATATCAAAATATCAACACCATTCATGACTGCAGCATATGCGCCAATGTATTTTTTTACCCTGTAGTTGAACATATCGAGCCCG
>CAZBUF010000152.1:0-1924 GCA_964495025.1 uncultured Bacteroidales bacterium
GTTCTGGCTTAAGTAGGGGTATTTAGTATCTTGTAAATAAAACCATGCCTGGAAAGAAAAATTATGAAGAAAAGCTATACATGAACTTTCAGCTTTTAGAGTTATTTGTGCCGGATAATATAAAGCTTTTGGGTAATGATATATCCTGTTATTTTAAAAATAAGGCAGAAACTGTTAAATGGTATAAAAATAATTTATAATTTAAACGTTGCGCAACAAGCACATGCCATATGCGTGAGACGTCAGACTGTCTAAAAACCTTAATTTTTTGTTCATAACTGGTTTAACATATTTTTCTTTAAGTTCCTGGTAATTTGTAAATTAAGGGTATGAAATATATCCAAGGAAACAATCGGTCGCAAACCTGTCTTTTCCCTCTAAGTTTAGAAGATAGTATTGATGCAGACAATGAAGTACGCCTGATAGACATGTTTGTAAACAGCCTATCACTAAATGATTATGGGTTTAAGGTTACGTTTGTAGAAAATGGCAGGCCTGCCTACCATCCTGCCGACCTGCTTAAACTCTATATTTATGGGTACTTAAACAAGGTTCGCTCTTCCCGGGACTTAGAAAAAGAGTGTGCGCGCAATATCGAAGTAATGTGGTTACTCAATAATCTAAAACCTGATCACAATACCATATCTAACTTTAGGCGTGATAATCCAAAAGCGATAAAGAAAGTATTCCGGGAAACTGTTAGGATAGCTAAGCATTTTAATCTTATAGGCAGTACTCTTCTGGCAGGCGACAGTACTAAGTTCCGTGCCCAGAACAGCAAGAAGAACAATTTCAATCAAAAGAAAATCGATCGTCATTTAGAATATATTGAAAACAAACTAAACGAATACGGCCAGGCATTGGCTGAAGGTGATGGAGATAATAAAAAACAGTTAGAGCAGGAAATAAAGAAACAAAGCAAGCGTAAATCTGAATATAACAAGATAGAGAAGCATCTTAATGATACCGGAGACCCTCAAGTGTCAACTTCAGATCCGGATAGCCGGCAGATGATCATACGTAACAACATTACAGAAGTAGCCTACAATGTACAAACAACGGTAGATGCAAAAAACAATATCCCAATAGACTATAAAGTCACGAATCACAATGACAGTAAGGCCATGGGCAATATGCTCCAACGAGCTAAAAGTATCTTGAGAACTAATGACTTTACAGCTCTTTATGACAAAGGGTATCATACCGGTTCAGAATTTGATATTGCCGAAAGCCTGGGTATTGATGTTATGGTAGCCATCCCGGGCAAACCTTTAAGTTCGCAAGCGCCTGATCCCGAATATAATGTGGGGAATTTTATATATAATGAAAATGAAAACACGTATACCTGTCCACAAGGGCACACCTTAACAACCAATGGCACATGGCATAAAACTTCCAATGGCAGTATTTTTCAACAATATAAGACAACCATGTGTAAAGGTTGTCCTGTAAGGGAAAACTGTACTAAAGCCAAACAAAATGGGAAAATAGTACAACGGCGTAAGTATGCTTCGAATATTGAAGCTAATCGCCAAAGAATAGAAAATGACCCTGCCACATATAAGAAACGGCAGGCCATTGTGGAACACCCTTATGGCACGATAAAGCGGCAATGGGGATTTTCATATATCATGACCAAAAAATACCTGCACCGGGCAAGTGCAGATGTTGGTTTGATGATGACAGCATACAATCTGAGGCGAATCATGAATATTATTAAAATAAATCAGTTTAAAGAATACCTGAAAATGAGACTTACTTTGCTTTTTACAATTCTGGGCATAAATGACATGAATAGCGATGTTTTAAAAGGATTTCTCTTACAGGTAATATTTTGTAAATCAATTTTTAAACCAGCCTTAAATAGGCTATATTTAAGTTATAAAATGAATATTAACGGGAGTTTTTAGACGAACTGCCGTTA
>CAZBUF010000153.1:0-6130 GCA_964495025.1 uncultured Bacteroidales bacterium
GATAAATTTCGTTACAGGCACAAAATCTGATAATAATCTGAATGCAGGTATATGTTTAGGTGAGAACGGATTCTCCAGGTTAAATACTTCCGGCACAATATCAGCAGGGACCAGTAAAAACTTCATATCAGCCTCAAAATCAAAATCTGACGGATATATGCCATTAACGGGCTTTGACAGGTATAATCTATTCTACCACGGGGAAATAAAACTAAAAAATCTTGATGCCGGTTACCAGATAGGATATGATAACAGGGACTTTGAAGCAAACAGTTTTTATTCAACCATGTATCCCGAACAATATGAGATAAGCAAAACTACTTTTTGCGCTGTTAAAGCAAGTACAGGAAAGAAAATTAAAATCTCACCATCAATATACTGGCGCCGGCTGAATGACAGTTATGAAATGGTTATGGACAGCTCATCGATCTTTGTATATAACCTTATTGATATTTTCGGAGTTAACCTGAATTCATTTTTATATAGCAAATTTGGTACTACTACACTGGGGCTTGAATACAGAATGGAAAATATTTTCAGCAATAACAGGGGATTGGATATATCAAATCCGAAAGAGATGCCGGGATATAAAAATATCTTACTTGACAAAAGTTATTTGCGCTCAAACACAGGATATTTTTTTGAACATAGTGTGAATCCCGGAAAATTTAACATTTCCGGAGGTTTTATGTTAAACCGGAATTCAACCTTTAGAAATAAAATTAATGTATATCCGGGAATTGATGTCAGCTATAATATTTCTGACGATTTTAAAGTTTTTGGTTCAATAAACAAAACATTCAGGTTACCAACCTTTACAGATATGTTTTATGATACTCCTGACACATATGGGAACATTAACCTGAAACCCGAAAGATCCATAACATACGAGACAGGCATAAAACTCAATACCGCAAAAATAAAGGGCCATCTTTCCTGTTATCACAGGTCAGGCAAAGATTACATTGATTATATCCTTGAAAATGATACCGGAAGATGGCATTCAGAAAATATAACTGATATAACAGCTAACGGTGTAGATCTTTCAATATCAGTAAGAATGAATAAGATACTGGATCAGGATTTCTTTATTCAAAGTCTGAATTTGAACTACTCATATATTGATATTACCAGGTCATCAGGCAACTTTGAATCAAGATATACATTGGATAATCTAAAGCACAAGTTATCAATCACCACTATGGTCAGCATAACTAAAAATACAAAAGGAAGTATTTATATAATATATCAGGACCGTTGCGGAAACTATGATTATTATGATACTATTTCAAAAGGATATATCCATAATCCATACAAGCCTTTCTGGTTAATAAGCGCTAAGTTGCAGCAAAACATAAAAAATATCAGCTTCTTTATTGAAGGAAATAACCTGCTTAATAAAACATACCGTGATGTAAGCAACGTTATTCAGCCCGGACGGTGGATAACAGGGGGCATTAATATGAACCTGGACTTTCCGGTGAAATCAAAACCTCCTAAATAATACTTTTATTTCCGGCAATAAAGAACGGGTTTTTCAAATTCTTTTTATTATAAATAATAGGATTATTATTCCCGTATTCACGAATCATAAATCCTGCACCTTCAACAATAGCATGGCCTGCGGCAATATCCCATTCCATTGTAGGAGCCAGGCGGGGATAAATATCCGCATTCCCTTCAGCTATTAAACATAACTTCAGAGAACTGCCGATTGTTATAATTTCTATATTTTTATGCTCTTTCCTTATCTTATTAAGATACTTTTTCGTCTTTAGTGATAAGTGAGACCTGCTTCCTATACACGTAATCCTGTCGCCTCCGGCGGACACAGGCAATTTTGTAGCTGCTTTTATTAATGATCCCATATCTTTATCTGTTATATGTTCGGCATTAATGCCGGTGATCCTGAATGAACCGGCAGGATATGAAGAAAAATATATTCTCTTTGAAACAGGGACATATATTACACCTGCAACAGGTGTCTTACCTTTAATAAGGGCTATGTTCACTGTAAACTCACCGTTTCTCTTAATAAATTCCTTTGTGCCATCCAGCGGATCAACAAGCCAGAAAACATCCCAGTTTTTTCTTTCCTCATAAGGTATGTCCCTTCCTTCCTCACTGAGCATTGGCAATCCGGATTTGGCCAGGTACTTTTTTATTATTTCATTGGATCTTATGTCAGCCTGTGTAACCGGTGAAAAGTCATTCTTTAAAGTAACATCTATTTTTTCTGAACCATATACTTTCATTATTTCCTCACCGGCGGCTACTGCAGCATCTACAGCCATCTTTGTCCATATCTCAGTTTCATGCATTATAAATTCAGTGCTAAAAATAAATCAATGAAAGGACAGTAACAGTAACAAACATATAGATAATAGTAAGGGGAAACCCGATTTTAAAGAAATCCCTGAATGAATACCCCCCGGGTCCATAAACCATGATGTTGGTCTGGTAGCCAATAGGAGTCATAAAGTTAGCAGCTGCACCATAGGCTACAGTTAATACAAAAGGTATCGCAGTAATATCGAGATTACGTGCGGCGGTAAGAGCAATGGGGAATATGATCCCGACAGCAGCGGTATTTGTAATATATGCTGCTAAAACGGCGGTTATGAAGTAAATACCGAATAAAAGCCAAATCTTACCAAAGGGCACAAAAATGTTAATCAACAGATTTGCGATCAGATCGGCAGTACCTGATTTTATCATGGCCGTGCCAAGTGCCAAAGCCAGCACAATTATCAGGGCGAGGTTATAATCAATACTTTTGGGAAGTTCTTTCGGATGAGTTACCTTTAAAACCATTGATGCAAGAAGGATAATTATCAATCCCATAAATAATGGTACAATATGCAATGAAGAAAGAATAATTGACAGAAACAATCCTCCGAATAAAATTGTTGTTTTATACCATTCAAGCTTGACAAAATCCCTGACTTTTGAGATAAAATAAAAATCACCTGTATTTATTGTCCTGCTGATAAAATCCGCTCCTGTATACAGCAGCAAGACGTCTCCTGCCTTTAACATTACATTGCCCAGCTTACCTTCAATTCTCTCGCCGTTTCTGTGAACTGCAATTATTGCAGCATCGTATTTACCTCTGAATTCAGATTCTCTAACCGATTTACTTATCAGCGTTGAATTTTGAGACACTACTATTTCGACAATTTCAGTTCTTTTTCTTTTCGTCAGCATCCCCACCTCAGGCAAAACAAGGCCGGAATTAGATTTTATAAGTTCAGCAATTCTCGGCGTTTCCCCGGCAAATACCAGTACATCGCCTCTGTCAAGAATCACATCAGGGGCAACGGCAGAGATACGAAATGACCTCCGCAATATCTCAACGAGGTAAAGGCCTTTGAGATTGCGTAACCCGGATTCATCTATGGTTTTTCCTATAAGATGGGAATTTGACCTGACCTTTGCTTCAATAATATATTCACGCGTATCATAGCTGAATTTCTCCGTTATTGCCGATTTATCCGGTAAAATCCTGTTTCCGAAAAACAGCAGGTAGAAAAAACCTATAATAACCATAGGAATACCAACATATATAAAATCAAATATCTCGAGAGACCGCAGGCCGGGAATTATCGTGTTATTTTCGATCATTCCGTTAACAATGAGGTTCGTTGATGTACCAATTAAAGTAACAGTACCTCCCAATATCGCAGCATAAGAAAGCGGTATAAGAAATTTTGAAGGAGAGTAATTATTTCGTTTGCACCAGCTATGAACATATGGCATCATCACAGCAACCAGTGGTGTATTATTAAGAAAAGCAGAAAAAGTTGACACTATTATCATCATTCTGCTGAGAAATCCCCTGTAACTCTTGGCAGACCTGAATAGTCTGTCAAATGCATTTTCAATTACAGAAGTCTTTCTTATAATATCACCGAAAAGAAGGAGCATAATAATAACGGCAATTTGAACATTTGCCAGTCCGCTGATTATCTCATTAGGTGTTAAAACCCCGAAAATACCAAGTGTAATAACGGCAATCATAAATGTGAAAGCAGGACCAAGCAGCTCCATGTATAATGAAACCAGGATAAAAATTATAACTATGAAAACCAGTATTTGATGAAAATCCAACATATTATCCTATACTCCTGCTATATAAGGATTCATAATTAATTAAGTTCTGTAAACGTAACGAAAGTAAAAAATAAAATATCACAATAAAAAACATTTTAATATCATTTTTCTAGGTTACAAATGTAAGATAAATTAAATTCGTCAGTGTGATGCTATGAATTATTAAAAAAATATTTCTGTAATGGGAAGCGATAAAAATATGCAGCCAACAGCCCTTTGGGATTATTTCAGTGAGATATGTAAGATACCAAGAAAATCAGGAAAAGAGGAAAAAATTATAAGCTATATTAAGGGATCAGGGGAAAAGCATAATCTTAAAACAAAGACAGATAAGGCAGGTAACCTGCTGATCAGCAAACCTGCTTACCCCGGTTATGAAAAAAGGAAACAGGTTTGTTTGCAAAGCCATGTTGATATGGTATGTGAGAAGAACAGTAAGATTAAGCATAATTTTGAAACAGATCCAATTGTAACAACAGTCAGGGGAGACTGGATGAAAGCCACGGGCACTACGCTGGGAGCTGATGACGGAATAGGTATTGCCGCTCAGCTTGCCATACTTCAGGATAAAAATATCAAACACGGGCCCCTGGAATGTTTATTCACTGTTGATGAGGAGATGGGACTGAAAGGGGCATTTAATATTAACCCCGGATTTTTCAACAGCAGGATTCTTATTAACCTTGATTCGGAAGATGAGGGTGAATTATTTATTGGTTCAGCCGGAGGAATCAATACAACAGCATATATTAGTATAAAAACCAAAAATAACCCAAATGATCATATTGTGTATAAGATTGAGACATCAGGATTAAAGGGAGGGCATTCAGGAGATGATATTGATAAAGGCAGGGGAAATGCGATAAAGATACTTAACCGGTTTCTTTGGACAGCAAGCAATATTTTAAAGATAAAACTTGTGAAATTTGAAGGGGGGAATCTGCCAAATGCTATTCCCAGAGAGGCGTATGCTGTAATTTCAATTCCTGAACAAAATGAACAGCTATTTAAAGAACACATTAACCAGTTCAAAATAGCAATAAACAATGAGATTATGTCGATAGAACCTGAACTGAATATTTCACTTACACGAATAAACGAACCTGTAAAAGTTCTGAAAAATGGTTCCCAGAACAGACTTTTAGATACCCTCTATGCATGCCCCAACGGGGTGATTTCTATGAGCCGCTCCATGAAAGAGCTTGTAGAGACTTCAACAAACCTGGCCTCTGTAAAATTCAATGACAGCAACAATGTTGTTATCACAACCAGCCAGAGGAGTTCGGTTAAGTCTGCAAGAGACAACATTGCAAATGCAGTGAGCAGTGTTTTTAATATGGGAAAAGCAAGGGTCGAACATTCGGCTGGATATCCCGGCTGGAACCCTAACCTGGAATCTGAGATTCTCCGCATAACGCAGGAGTCATATAAAAATTTATTCGGTTCAGAGCCCAAAGTCAGAGCAATTCATGCCGGTCTTGAATGTGGCTTGTTTGTTGAAAAGTATCCGTACCTGGATATTATTTCATTCGGTCCCACAATAACAGGGGCGCATTCACCCGATGAGCAGGTAAATATAACCTCAACCAAAAAATTCTGGGATCTGTTAATTGACGTTCTTAATAATATTCCTGAAGAATAAAATTTCCTGGTTTAATTTGATTCCATTCCCTTATAATGAAAGTTATTCCTCTTCCTCAAAGTCATCCTTTGATACACCACATACCGGACAAACCCAGTCATACGGCAGATCTTCAAAAGGAGTTCCCGGAGATATCCCCGCATCAGGATCTCCTTCCTCAGGATCATAAATATATCCGCAAACAGTACATTTGTATTTAATCATGATTTCATATAGTTTATTTTGTACCTGTCAAATATAATAAAATAACAGGGCTAAATTTCACGGCAGGCCTGAAAGAAAAACCATAAAATATTACGCCGGAATCTGTATTAAGTAATAGAATAAATAATTTTTTATATGAAAAATATAAATTAGATTTGCAGGAGGGAGAAA
>CAZBUF010000154.1:0-2556 GCA_964495025.1 uncultured Bacteroidales bacterium
GGATATATTTCCCTAAGGATGAGGCAATAATTGATGAGAACGTATATGTTGATCATATTAGCTGGGATGCCAGGGGTGGCACGAAGAGCCAGGCAAGGAACAACCTGCCGTCAAAACGCAGTGTCATTGAAGAAGCGGGCTTCTACGCCGGGAAGCAATATGCGGCAAGAATATCGCCGGTGTGGATCAGCGTATCCAGAAGTCTCTATACAAAGGGGAACAGCCAGCTTGAACAGGCTGCCAGGTACGCAAGGCAGGGTAACTGGGATGAGGCAGCCGCTATATGGGAAACCCAGGTAAATGATCCGGATAAGAAAATCGCCGGACAGGCAGCATTTAATCTTGCCCTTGCTTATGAGATGAGGGGCGAAATGCAGGAAGCACTTAAATGGGCGGAGAAATCTTATTTTGATTTCGGCATTAAACGTGCAAAAAACTATATCGATACAATAAAAAGAAGAATAGCGGCTGAAAAACGACTGGATAAACAGCTACAAGACTGATATCCGCATAATTGTGTGAAGCCCGTTCTATAATCCTTATCTGCAATAATGATTTATTTATTGGAGTAAAAATTACTGCACTGCAAATTATCCATATTATTTCTATTTTTGCAGTTCTAAAAATTTTATGATGTACTCAACCGTATTTGTTATTATCATAGCCATAGTGCTTTTTGGCTATGTGCTGGAGAGAGTCCTTGATTTTCTTAACTCTGCAAAGCTGAGCACTGAGCTGCCCAAAGAGCTGCAGGATATTTATGATGCTCAGGAATATAAAAAGTCGCAGGAGTATAAGAAGGTAAATGACAGGTTCTCACTGATAACCAGCACATTCAACCTTCTAATAATATTACTGATGCTTTTCCTGGGAGGATTCAGCTATGTTGATAACCTCGTAAGAAAGGTTGCTGAACATCCTATTGTTATTGCTTTGCTGTTCTTCGGTATACTGATGTTCGTGTCGGATATTATAAACACCCCTTTTTCCATATATGAGACCTTTGTTATCGAGGAAAAGTTCGGATTCAATAAAACAACTCCTAAAATATTTATTCTTGATAAGATCAAAGGCTGGTTCCTTGGGTTGATCATCGGCGGCGGTCTGCTGGCACTGATAATCTGGTTTTACCAGATGACAACTGAAATGTTCTGGATCTACGCGTGGGTCGCCATTAGTGTGTTCATGATCTTTATGGCAATGTTCTATTCAACCCTCATAGTGCCCCTGTTTAATAAGCAGATGCCACTCGAAGAAGGTGAACTGCGTGATTCAATCAGGAAGTTCAGCGATAAGGCGGGATTTAAGCTGGATAATATTTTCGTTATTGACGGATCAAAAAGATCGACAAAGGCCAATGCCCATTTCACCGGACTGGGAGCAAAAAAACGTATCGTGCTTTTTGATACTCTTATGAAAGAACTTTCAATGAAGGAGATAGTGGCTGTCCTTGCACATGAGATAGGGCATTATAAGAAAAAACATATCATAACAGGTATGATAATAAATGTTTTGCAAACGGGAGTGACGTTATATATACTGTCATTGTTCGTTGGCAGTCCGCAACTATCAGCGGCCCTGGGTTCGGATATTCCCAGCTTCCACCTCGGACTTATTGCGTTCGGGATACTGTACAGTCCGATTTCACTTGTTGTGGGACTGGCTCTTAATTTTTATTCACGGAAAAATGAATATTCGGCTGACAGGTATACCCGTGAAATGTACAACGCTGATGATCTCATAAGTTCTTTGAAAAAGCTGTCGTCCAAAAACCTGAGTAACCTCACGCCGCATCCTGTATATGTGTTTTTCCATTATTCTCATCCAACATTATTGCAGAGAATAAGGGCACTGAAAAAATAAAATTATTTGTAGGTCTGTTTGGTTACTTTATATTTTTGTTAATTAATTTTATGAAGTTTATCAGCCTTCTTAGCTCAGTCGGTCAGAGCGGTTGTTTCGTAAACAACAGGTCAGGGGTTCAACTCCCCTAGAAGGCTCTTGAGGGGGACAGCCTCCCTGTTGAAATAACAAATATCAAAATACAAATAACAAATAAATCACAAGCTTCAAATTACAATTAACTGATTTTATTTAAATTTGAATTGTATTTATTTTAAGTGCGAATAACAAAAATGCGGTAATAGCTCAGTAGGTAGAGCGTGAGCTTCCCAAGCTCAAGGTCGCGGGTTCGATTCCCGTTTACCGCTCAATGAAAGCTGAAATTATTACTATCGGCGATGAGATACTTATCGGCCAGGTTGTTGATACCAACTCCGCATTTATTGCAGAAAAGCTTAGTCAGGCAGGGATCCGGACAATAAAAATAACATCAGTTGCTGACAGCAGGGAAAGTATTATTGATGCTCTGAATAATGCACAGAGTAATGCTGATATAATATTAATGACAGGCGGACTGGGGCCTACGGGCGATGATATCACCAAAGCAGTGCTGGCAGAATATTTTGATTCAAAGCTTGTTCTTAATGAGAAGGTACGGGACGGCATAAAACGCTTACTGCTGGATCACTCACTTATTGTGAATGAGAGAAACAT
>CAZBUF010000155.1:0-4843 GCA_964495025.1 uncultured Bacteroidales bacterium
AATAAGGAAATTCTTTGATTATTTGATTTTCCAGATAATAAATTTCTTTTTGTATAGAAGAATAAAAAGTACTCAGTGTATTTTGATCTGAAAGCATTTCTAAATAATGCTGATATCTTTCTACAAATTTTTTATTAGTGAAGAGTTCTAAATAAAAGTTATAAGTTTTATTTTGATCCGTGCTAATGTTTGAAAAATCACCTAGTATTTGCACTTGTGCTTCTGAAGCAATTCCTGAAGATGTATAGCAATCAAAGCCTATTGGTTCGAGTTTACAAATTACCGGATTAAAATAGTATCTTGTATTATGCCAGTTAATGGAATGATAACCCATTGTTAAATCAATTAAGGCAAAAAATTTAGCACATTTGTCAATATCGAAGATTTCAGGAGCTGTTTTCATTCTATACTTGTATTGGTATAAAAGATTTTGTGCAATCAGGAATTGATCAAATAATGTTTTTGTACTAACAGTACGGTTTTGTTTAAAAGGTTCAATTGCCGAGGCTTTGAAATAAGGCATACTTAACTTTACTTTTCCTGCTTTTTTTAACTGGTAATTTGACCATAGAGCATCTTCTGAGAACTTTACTATGGGTCCTTCCCTTCTGTTATTATGTTCCAGAAGGTGTTTATCAAAATGTTCTTCATAAGCATATAATCCCATGCTTTTTCCGTTTATTTCTACAGGAACAAAACCGTATCTTGTAGCAAGAACATCATTATATTGGAATAATTTATGTGCAATCCATTCATTAAGAAAATCTCTTGCTTTGGGGGATTGAATAGAGAAAGACCGCATACCTTTCCATCTGTATCTTTTATTAAGTTGAATACGAAATGACCATTTATTTCCGGTTATATGTTCAAGATAATCACCTTTCAGACGCATTTCACATTTCATAGTATCAGGGCCAAAAATAAGTCTGGCCTCAACATAATCATTATACCTGCTTTCGATTGAACCTCTTTTAAAAGCTTCTAATCTTGCACTTTCAAGTTTTTGAAAATTTATTGAATCTATTAGAATATTTAAAGTCTCTTCATTATAGGATGGATAGGTTTTTTCTTTTAATTTTTCTATAGTCAAATCATTGAAAATAATTGTATTTTTCCCTTTATTCCATACATAAACTTTTAAATTATTAAACTTAGGCAGGGGAGGAATAAAAATATCAAGCGTTAGAAGTTGCCATCCGTCTGAGTTAATAATATCGGCCTTTTTTTGTGTGAAATAGAATTCTTTATCACCTATACCGTCTACTACCAGAATACCATCTTCATCACCCTTATACCTCCGGACGGAAACACGAAAATAGTCTTCTTCATGAAATTCGTCAACAGTGTTTGTTAATCCGTAAGGATTTTTGTCGGTTAATATAACTTCATTATTCCACGAGTTTTTTTCATTGCTGATTTGCAGATTTTTATTAGTATATATGTTTTTACTTTTTCCGGATATAGAATGAATTCTTTCCTGATTAGTTTTCTCATTATCATGTATTGTCTTGTTTTCATAAGTTTCATGCGGGTTACTGCTAAATGAACAGAGAAATCCTGTAAAAATCAATAAAAACAGTAAATTCAAATGTTGTGATCCCATGTACTTGTTCATAAAAATGACAATATTAATATCTGCATCAATAAAGATTATATTTCCCTTTTCTTTACAATTCTAATAAAAATGGTATTATAAAAAAAATTAAGCATATTATTTCAGGCACGATCAGTCAATTATTATAACACATAGGGTATTGATATAAAAAAGATTTTGTTCAGCACAGCTCCCGCCTTAACAGAGTATATCATTAAACTTTAAATATGAGGTAACAACCTAAGTTAATTAACATATAATTTATCAGATACTTTCTTATAAGTACCCTTTATTATTTTATTATCTATAATCAGGGTTGATCCTATTTCTATGAAATTATCAATTAAAATGTTATCCAATCTGGTATTAACTGAATAAATTTCTGCACTGCCATATTCAGGCTTTTTCCTGAAAGCAACATAACCATATTTAGAGTTTGATATCAAAGAATTCATAATAGTAATCTTAATCAAATCTTTGGAGGCAATGCCGATATTTGCTGTGTTAATATTTACATTTCGGGCAATAAGTTCAGATCCTTCACCACAGCTTATCCCTTTATCACCTGCATTAATAACTTTACAATTATCTATTGTAAATGTACTTCCTGAAAAATCCATAGCATCATTAGCGATATCCCTAAAACTGGAATTATCTATTATACCTTCAGAAAAGTCAGAATCAAAAGCATCGGCAAAAATATTATCAAATGTGCAGTTTGTCAATGTGAATTTTGATCGAATGATATTCAGGGCATCTTCACATCTGTTATTTTTAAAAGTAACATTTGTCATATCAACATCTGATTCATAAAAGTTTACTGCTCCTGTTAAATGCCAGTTGTTATAACCCACAGTATTTAACTGATCAAAAATTACATTTTTAAGAATTGATTTTTCTGCTGCCTGTAATAATGTAAAACCCATGCCGGTTCCATCACCTGATTTGATAATAACAGGATTTTCAGCTGAACCGGTTACATAAACAGGTGAATATGAGATAAACATAGAATTATTATTTAAGTCAAGCACTGCACCGGCAGATATATGTACTTTGTATCCTTTAGGAATAAATATTGTTTTGGATATTCTATAATATTCACTGTCAATATAAATGTTGTCCTTTTTGATTTTGAACATCCTGGAATCAACCACATTATATTTTTCAATAAATGACTGGAAATGAGCAGTATTCGATGGAGATTTCCATTGATACACTGGTATTGTGAATAATTCCGGGTGAGCAATAACTGAAAATTTAATAGAATCAACTTTACTCCTGGTATTTATAATTTTACTATCCATGTAATTTGTTTTATACGGGGAGAGAATGATAGTCTCAGTGGCATTATTTAAGCTACTCTTTATTTCTATTTCAAAAGGATAATAATTTATAATTTTTATTTTGTTATCTGACTCTTTAAATGCTTTTACATAATATTCAGGAAATTCCTCGTTATATTCTTTTGTATATGTTACGTTTTCACATTTATTCTTTTTCAACCTTAAGTAATAGTCTGAATCCAGTCTCTCTTTAAAAACAGGAAGATCATCACGGATTTCCGCCGCAATATTATACATGAAAAGACTATCATACTTGTAATATGGAACTTCTTTGCGGATTAGAGCTTCAAATTTTTTTAAGTCTTTATAATGTTTTTCAAATATTTGCTGTGTGTAGCTTATGTTTGAGTACTTAATCAAATATTTGTAATAAAGGTCAGCAAATTCCTTATCCTCCATCATTCTATAATTTATCATATCATAACTTCTGCATAAATCAATAGAATTGATATTAAAATTTCCCATAATCGGCTCATCGCGCCAGCTTTTAACAATAACACCTGAAAAACCGTCAAAAAATATTTGTTCTAATTTACATATCACAGGATTATAATAAAATCTTTTATTATGCCAGGCTAAACCGTGATGTGCCTTGGTAATATCGATCAAAGCGTGAAGTTTGGCCAGTTTTTCCAAATCGAAGACGTTATCAAGTGGCAGATTTCCGTTTCGATATTTTTCAACCAGGTTTTGTGCCATGATAAAGTCATTTTTCAGGGAAGGATTACTCATAGTACGATTCATTTTAAAAGGTAATATGGATGCACCCTCTACCTCCGGATACCCGAAATATTTTTTTGTATTGATAAAAACTTTTTGCGTGATCCAGAAATGATCTTCCGAGAATTTTAATATAGGTCCCTCCCTTCTGTTTCTCGATTCAACCAGATGTTTGTCAAAATGCTCTTCGAATGCATATAATCCCAGGCTTTTGCCATTTAGTTCAACCGGTATAAATCCATACTTTGTGGTTAATACATCTTCATCATCAAGGATTTTGTGTGCTATCCATTCATTTAAATATCCCCTGGTAGATGGATTTTGTATGGAGAATGATCTCATTCCTTTCCACTGCCCATTTTTTCTTAGCTTTATCCTGAATGACCATTTAGGCCCATACAGATGATCCAGCCAGTCACCCTTTAACCGGATAGATGCTTTTAATGTATCATTCAGGTAAATGATGTTTGCTCTCACATAGTCTCCGTCTTTAGTTTCAAGTATACCATTTTGTAAGGCTTCATATCTTTTAGCTTTTAATTTTTCCATCCCTGCAGAATCGACTATAATCTTAAGTTTCGGTTCTTTAAAATCAGGATATATTTTTCTCTCATAGATTTTGATATGAATATCATCAAAATACACATCGCTGTCCGTTGGGTTATAAACATAAAGTTTAAGCTTATTGTCAGGTAAGTCATAGGGTATTATAAGATCATGTTCAATTAACTTCCAGCCATTATCATCTTCCTTAATTATCTTTTTTGAGCTTTCATAAAATCTCTCTCCTTTTATATCATCCGCAACAATGCCCCCGGATTGTTCAGCTCCGTATTTCCAGATCCTGATATTTATATTGTATCCTTCATATATTTCATCTAATGTTATTGTGAATCCATAAGGATTATTTTTATTTAGTTTTAACGAATATACTCCACTATATGCCCTTTCAGTGTTTCTAGTTTCTACACCTGTTAGTATATATTTCCCATCATCAGAAAGTAATTTATCACCGGTATCAATTAGTTTTTCAACGTTACATTTAATCTCTTTTAATAGAATATTATTATCCGGTGGTTTACAACCTGATATTACTATAGTGAAAAATAATATTACAACTGATTTTATATGACTATCGGAAACATTTATACAACTCATAATCACATGTATATGTAAATTAATTTAT
>CAZBUF010000156.1:0-8855 GCA_964495025.1 uncultured Bacteroidales bacterium
GAAAAGCAGAGTTTGATGCTGTGGAGATGTTAGAAACCTCTAAATTAAAAAATATAATAATGCAGTGGGTAAATTTTTTTTGTGCCAGATTCATTATATTCTTCTATTTTTATATCGCAAAATATTCATCAGATTATGTACTCATTTGAATATTGTCAGGATTTAATTAACAAAGAGCTGGAAAAAATAAATATGCAGGAAGTCCCATCCGGCCTTTATGACCCGATAAGGTATATTTTATCAGTTGGGGGTAAGCGTATTCGTCCGGCTTTAACCCTGATGAGTTGCAATTTATTTTCTGATGATATTGATATGGCAATAAATCCGGCGTTGGCTGTTGAGATCTTTCACAATTTCACTCTTATGCATGATGATATTATGGATAAATCGGAAACAAGAAGGAATAACCCGACAATCCATAAAAAATGGGATGAGAATACTGCAATTCTTTCGGGCGATGCCATGTTAATAAAATCTTATGAATATATATCAGGCTGCAGTGAGAAAATTCTTAAGAAGATGCTTGCTATATTTAATCTGACTGCCATTCAGGTATGTGAAGGACAACAGTATGATATTGATTATGAGAGAAGCTTTGATGTTTCAATTGAGGAATACATGAAAATGATTGAGCTAAAAACGGCTGTATTGATCGCTGCGTCTTTAAAGGCAGGAGCAATTGCCGGGCAGGCTTCAGATGATGACGCGAACTTACTTTATGAGTTTGGAAGTAATATAGGTATTGCTTTTCAACTGCAGGATGATTTGCTTGATATATATGCTGAGCCTGCGGTTTTCGGCAAGCCTGTGGGGGGAGATATTGTTGCCAATAAAAAGACATATCTTCTGATAAGTGCTCTTAACTGCAAAGACAAGGATATTTTACAGGCTTTAAAGAAATGGGCTGAAAAGGCTGTATTCGATAAGAATAAAAAGATAGCAGAGGTTAAGGGAATTTTTGACAGGTTGGGGTTAAGAGAAGCTACACTGGGGAAAATAAGGTATTATATTGAAAAAGGATTGACATCCCTTGAAAAAGTATCAGTTTCAGATATCAGGAAAAATAATCTCAGGGAACTGGCAGCAAAAATGATAGGACGAGGCAAATAATCATATTGCTAACCTCTGATTCTCGTGGCGAAACTTTGATAATGAGCATTGAATATAACTTCCAGCTGTTGTGCCAATTCATTTAACTCGTATGTCTGGCAGATAACCAGCAAGTTCTTCAGCATCTGCATATTTCTGCGGATCTCATTATCTGTATTTCTTATAAAATCATCGTTTTGATCGTAATAATAAGTTAAATAATCATCAACTATCGTTGCCTGTTCTTTTACTAATTTACCGGCTTTCTCAAATGCGAAGCATTTACAGTAACTTTCAATTATTGCCGGTGTAAATACATCAAATGGAATATTTTTGTGAGGGGTGAGCTCAACACACCTGTCAAGTACTTCTTCAGCTCTTACCAGGTCATCCTGTTTTATAAATTCAAAGGCGAGGCGGCTGAACCGGTATCTTAATCTTAGCAGGAACATCGTTTTGACAATAAAATTATCCAGGTATACGTCAGGATGATTCATATTGCCCCACCTGTACTTGTTCATCATATTATTGTACATTATCTCAGGATCAATTCTGCCCTGGGTGATATTATCATCAGAATGGGTTTTTATCGGGACAAGCCTGTAAGCAAAACCTTCAAGCTGCAGATAGTCTTCCAGTCCCAGTAATCCGTCATGGCCCGTTGACACAAAATATATTGGCCGTTCCCAGTT
The DNA here is from genome assembly GCA_964495025.1 of uncultured Bacteroidales bacterium. Taxonomy (GTDB): domain Bacteria; phylum Bacteroidota; class Bacteroidia; order Bacteroidales; family UBA10428. The sequence continues at coordinate 1,782 of CAZBUF010000156.1, forward strand.
ATTATTGGCAAGAATATCCAATACTATAAGCTCACTTTTACCAACATATCTGGCTTTGTATTCCCAGTCAACCGAGGAGACAATCTTATCTGCATCCGCCGGTTTCACGGTCCCGTTTGACACTACTGTTGCAGAATCGACCTGTAACCTGAAATTCCTTGTGGGGATAAAATCGTATTCATAACCTGACTGGTATCTGATTTTTGTATCAGGGTGGTCACTTTTTATGAACTCAATAATATCTTTAATATCAGCAATTCCTCCCATTTGTTTTGTGAGATAAACAAGATCGCGGGTTCCCATCCTGTACTGCTCATTAGTAAAAGAAATAGGAAGGGGCTCCGATTTGTATACTTTTAGTTTCATCTGGTCAATATACCAGTCCATGTTCAGGAGCATAAGGTTTATTATTCTCACATCAGGCCTCACTCCTTCAACTTCCTGGATGTACCATAAAGGAAAGGTATCATTGTCGCCGTTTGTAAATAAAATCGCATTCGGTGCACATGTATTCAAATAATTGTAGGCAATATCCCTGGCTGTGTATCTGTTGGAACGGTCATGATCATTCCAGTTCTGTGATGCCATGATTCCCGGCACAAGCAACAGGCATGATACTATTACCAGGATATTGATAATAATCGTTTTAAAGTGTTTTCTAATCAGATCAATAACTCCCGGTACTCCAAGGCCGATCCATATTGTAAATGCATAAAACGAACCTGCATAGGCATAATCCCTTTCCCTTGGCTGTAAAGGGGTCTGATTAAGGTAAACGACAATTGCAAGTCCTGTTAATATAAATAACAGCATAACCACCCAGAAGTTCCTGATATCTTTTTGCATGTGGTATAGCAATCCGAATAAACCCAGCAAAAAGGGAAGGAGGAAATACCTGTTTCTCGAGGGATTATTCTTTATATCATCAGGCAAATGCTTCTGATTGCCGACAATGAACTGGTCAATAAAAGGGATGCCGCTAATCCAGTTGCCTTCGAGGTAACCTCCGTGGCCCTGATTGTCATTTTGTCTGCCCGCGAAGTTCCACATGAAATACCTGACATACATATGCCCGATCTGGTATTTGAAGAAGAATTTCAGGTTCTGGCCGAACGTAGGGGGATTAACAGGTTTGCTCCTGTCATAAATGATATTACCTTTTCTGTCTCTGAGAATATTTCCATTATAATCAATTTTTGCCTCGAACAGATCTTTTTCCCTGATGTCAGCCCATTGCATATAAACATCAACGTGATCGCTACTGCGGCTGAACATCCTTGGAAATAAGGTGATATATCTTTTATCATATTCATAATCTGTCTTATAAGTATACTTTTCATATTTGCCGTTAACCTGTATATAAGTCGGTTCTCCCTTTTTTGTGCTTATTGCGGGCGCATTAAAATAAATTCCCCTGAGTAGGGGCCTTTCGCCATATTGTTCCCTGTTCAGGTAAGATAAAAGGGAAAAAACATTTTCAGGATTGTTCTCATCCATCGGTGGGTTTGCATATGAACGGATTACTATAGTAGTATAAGTGGAATATCCTATAATTATAACAGTAAAACAGGTTAACATAAGGCTATAGATATGACTGAATTTTTCCCGCAGTTCATTTGTGCCTTTCCCCTGCAGAAATAACTGCCATAAAATAAGACCGGGAATAATTCCCGTATATCCAACCACCAGTGTCTTAACAAGATTCTTTTTTGTTATGAAATATATCATCAGGAATATTACGTTGACTATCGTGCCTATAGTAAGTGTCCATATGGCAAAGTTTAATGCGATAAAACTCAGAAGGTATAAAATTTCAGATCGCATTCCTTCAGAACGTGTTGCTATCAGGCCGGAAGTAATGAATATCATCAGCAGGCTAAAAAACAATATTACCCCCGAGTTGTAAGGCATCCCTAATTTATTTACACAAAACAGTTCATGAAATGAAGCAAATACAACTATACGCTGGATTATGACATACTGGAAAAATATCAGGATAATACAGGACAATATGAGGGCTGTAAATACTCCAACAGGCGTCACCTTATATTTTCTGAAATAGTATACAAAAACAATGGCAGGTATAGTAAGCAGATTCAGGAGGTGCACACCGATGGACAAGCCCATGAGGTAGGCAATTAAAACCAGCCAGCGGTTGGCATGTTTTTCATCGGCAACATTTTCCCACTTAAGAATGGCCCAGAACACTATTGCCGTAAAAAAGGATGAGCTGGCATATACTTCCGCCTCAACAGCAGAAAACCAGAAAGTATCGGAGAATGTATATGCCAATGAACCAACCAGGCCGCTGCCAAGGACAGCGATGATTTTTGGCAATGAATAATCATCATTTATAATTACAAGCTTTTTTGACAGGTGCGTAATCGTCCAGAACAGGAATAATATTGTAAATGCGCTGACAAGGGCTGACAGGGCGTTGATCATCATGGCTACCTTTGAGACATCACCGCCGGCGAACAAGGAAAAAAACCTGGAAAGTATCATGAAAAATGGAGCTCCCGGGGGATGGTTTACCTGCAACTTATAAGAACTTGCAATAAACTCGCCGCAGTCCCATAAGCTTGCAGTAGGCTCAATTGTTGAAAGATAAACAAATGCTGCAATAAGAAAGGTGAGCCATCCTAATATATTATTATAACGTCTGTATTTTTCCATCGGTCAGTATCTTTTGTTTTTGAAAAATAAAAATTTTGATAAATATAAGTGAAATTTAACAGGGCAAAAATAAACTTTAGTAATTAATTTGTTCTGAGGCAGGGACTAAAAAAAACGCCCCGGTTTTCCGGGGCGCTGATTTATGTGATATCCGGGGCATAACTAATTAAACCATCCGAATTTAAAAGACAAGAATACACCGGGGCTCATGAAGTCAGAATCGGAATATCCTTCTTCGTCAATAAAGGTTACATAGCGATAATTTCCTCCCGCTGCTATCTTGAAATAGTTTGTTATATTCAGCTCCATTTCAAGGGTAGGGGTAAGGACAAAGATATTGTCCCCCTGATTTACTTTTTCTCCGTCAGGTCGACGTTCTGAAAGCTCACCCCATCCTATCTGAACATGAAATACCGGGTGAATTACTTTATTTGGCATGAAGTTATAACCTAACCAGAATCCACCGTGGCCGAACCCTATTTCATTGTCAGTATCCTGAAAGGGGATGGTATTTGTAAGACCGACACCATAACCGCCGAGGAAAAAATTATTAATTAATAAACCTCCGCCACCTCCCATAAGGTGAGCAAATTTACCGTCAAGCATGCTGAAGTTCATCAGCGGGCCTCCGAATCCTGATATTTCTATTGATTCTCCCCCGAACAGGGTTTGAAAATCATCATCTTCCTGTGCCTTTAGCCCGGTAATAAAACATATTCCAAGAAACAGCAACAATAACTTTTTCATGATTTGTAGTTTTTATTATAATACAAGATTATTATTATTTTTTTATAATAGGGAATTAATTTTTAAAATGTTTTCTTCCTGATTAATGGACAAAATATATTTTATAAGGTTGCACGGAGCATAATTTTTTAAAAGAAAAGTTGTTAATACAATTCGTTTCAGAATAATTGGATGTTATAAATATTTCTGATGGTTTAATTGAATCAGGGTTATTGAGCACATCCTGAAAATACGATATTTTTTTTAAATGAATTAATCAGACTGGCTGGCTATCCTGGTATATTATTACCAGGAAAATATTAATATATTTTTTCAATAATTAATCCTTTGATTGTTATAATATCTTGTTGAATATTTCCTTTATTATTGATAATTACTGTATATCCTTCTTCCATTAATTCCAGAATCACTTCTTTTTCCGGGATATGAGTATAAACAGTAAGATCCGTATAAAACATTGCTTCAACCGGCCTGCTATAATTGAATAATATGCCTTTTTCAAATTTTCTGCTGTTTAGTTCTTTCAAATCAATCACCCATTGCGGATTTCTTTCTGTTTTTTTGAATGGTTTGATTCTTTCAATCGAATATCGTACTGGCAGGGCTATCAGTAAAACTAAAATTATACTTATAAGCCATTTTAATTTATGTTTCTGCCTGCACTCATAAAGCATAAAATAAAAATCAGAAGTCATCATAAACAAAGCGGGACATATAAAAATAATATATGCCTTCATTTTTGTTTTAACAAATGAAAAAAACAGCAGTGGGATTAGAACCCATATCGTAACAGCCAGTCGTTTTTTGTCTTTAATATTTTTAAAGGTTTTCCATAAAAACCATAACACTGGTAAATATATAATCTCTCCGTAATTCATCCTGATTTTATCAATGAAATAATAAAACGGGCCCAAATGTCCTTCAAGAACTTCTGTAATATGTTTGAAAATAAATTTTGCTTCCCATCGTGCTTCAATGGGAAATACGTTAAAAATATATATTTGCCAGGGGAGAAAAACAAATATACAGGTTGACAGCATTATGAAAAACTGAACGGCAATGGATTTTGTTTTAAATTTTCCCGAATCAATTACCAGTAAAAGCCAGATTGGAAGGACAATTAATGCAGGTAACCATTTTGATAAAATTGCCGCACCAAGGCTTATTCCCGTTAGAATGTTATAAACAGGTTTTCTTTTCTGCACGAACAGGATACTGAAAAAAACTGACAGCTCAACATAAAACAAAAAGAAAATGTCTATATGGTCTGTTGCCGTCCTGCCGCCGGTCAGTTCAATTATCAGTCCGTTGATAGAATATAAAAATGCTGACAAGAAGCCAACGTTTCTGTTAAAAATATAACTGCCGATTGAAAATGTTAACCATATTCCTGCCGTTGTTAAAATAATTGACGGTATTCGCAATGCGATTTCATTTACACCAAAGAACCGCATGCTTAAAGCCATTGTCCATAAGGGCAGAGGCTGTTTATGCAGCCAGATATGATTACAGGACCAGTGTTTATAATTGTAGGCAAGTACCGGATTATCATAGAGTGTCGGTATCAATGGATGTTTCATAATATTTTTTGCAACAAGTGCGTGATACCGCTCATCCCACGCATGCAGGAAAAAGTCAGTTGATACATATATCCGAAGTGCCAGGCCACATATTATGACCAGTAATAATGCTATCAGATAATTGTCTTTTTTCCAATATCGCCAGGAAAAATAATAGCCTGTAGTGCATAAAATAATTGTAAATATACCGTAAAGAAAATTACCCATACTATCCTTTGTTAATTGCCTGAAAACGATCGGTATGTGAATAGCTGCATCCTGTGCAGTAAGTCATTATCAACAAGTGGTCAAATACACACAGTATTTATAACCCTGATAATTAACACCATTGTCTCTACTCCCTTAGAAATCTTGCCATAACCACAATATATACATTTTACCTTGACTCTCGCCGAAGGTGAAATAATAAATATTTGTGGATCATATAATGGAATTTAACTTTTATCAAATTTAAATTCATTTTCAACAAATTCCAAATACAATATATACGAAAAAATTCCGGATTAATATTAGTTTAAGATGACATTTGCATGAAACAAAGGCAGGCTTAATTTTATTAATACCCCGGATTTTGCATTAAGCTTGCTTCAGTATTAAGAATCTTTTGCGGGATTGGCCAGCGCACCTGATGTTCCAGAACAATACCGGACCAGTCCGGGTTGGCATTCACCCTGTCATACCATATTCCCAGGCGCTTGAGCATGGGATACCGGTGCCCCTCAAGCCCCAGTTCACGTGCATGTTCATCCAGAATATTTTCCATTGTAACAGGAATACTTGCCAGTCCGCCCCTTGCATTGCGCAGGGCATCAAGGTATTGTTGCGCTGTAACAGGATCACCCGCTTTCATGTATGCTTCGGCGGCTATCAGATATGCCTGTGAAACGCGGTATTGTATTATGTTACGATAACCGTCAGCATCATTAATTAAACGCCCCAGAGAACCGTCTTCCCAATACTTATTTACTGTAGGTACAATAATCACATCGAAACCTTGTCCGGATGCTGATTCAAAATTTTCTGCCGTTACAGTATCTCCAATACTGGCACTTACGGGCGGATCATCTGCATCATCATATATCCAGTAGCGCTTATGCCAGGCTTCCAAACGCGGATCACCTTCCTCAAATAGTGTCCAGTAATAGTCAGAAGGATGAAGTCTGGCAAAGGGCCTGCCTCGGCCATCAATGAAAAACCTGAGCCGTTCTGTTTCGTCATAGACGGGAACGGATGAATCAGGAATGAACTACAGGATCAACATCGCATCCCCGTATGTCCCGAAACGGTATTTCTGCTTAATAGCTGTTTTGTATGCTTCAAAGAGAAAATCATAACCTGAGAAGGCAGAAACCATCATTAACAACGTGGAAAGGGGGAGATGGAAATTTGAAATTATACATGTAGGGACATTGAATTCATAGGGAGGGAAAATAAATTTATTAGTCCATCCTTCATATGGCTTCAGATAACCGTCAGTTGAAACAGAGCTTTCAAGGGTTCTCATTACGGTCGTTCCCACGGCACATATTTGTTTTTTTTCGTCTTTTGCCCGGTTAACGGTATCAACAGCTGAATCATCAATTACTATCTGTTCAGAATCCATTTTATGTTTTGTCAGGTCTTCGACATCAACGGTCCTGAAATTGCCAAGGCCGACATGAAGTGTTATTTCAGCAAAATTGACACCTTTTATTTCAAGCCTTTTCAATAATTCCCTGCTGAAATGCAGACCTGCGATCGGTGCAGCAACAGCTCCTTCATGTTTGGCAAATACGGTCTGGTATCTTTCTTTATCTTCAGGCTGTACCTTTCTTTTGATAAATTTGGGAAGGGGAGTTTCTCCGAGTTTATGTAATGTCTTCTTGAATTCATCGTATTGCCCGTCAAACAGGAAGCGGAGAGTTCTGCCACGGGAGGTTGTATTATCTATCACTTCGGCTACAAGTATATCATCTTCTCCGAAATACAGCTTATTTCCAATCCTGATCTTTCTCGCCGGATCAACCAGCACATCCCATAATCGCTGTTCCTTATTCAATTCCCTGAGCAGGAAAACTTCAATTTCTGCCCC
>CAZBUF010000157.1:0-2878 GCA_964495025.1 uncultured Bacteroidales bacterium
AGTCCTCAATGCGTATATCACCCTCCTTGTGGTCTTCAACCATAAACCCGGAACAGCCTGATAAAATCAGTAATAAAAGAATTACGAAATAACTTCCTGATGTATTATTCATTTACAGTTTAAAATTAATACTTAATGTTAGTATATCTGAACCTGCAACAAAATCAACCCATTCATTGATATTGGAGTAGTCAAACCTGTAGCGGATACCTAGTCCGGCTCTCTCCTTTACCTGCCAGTCAATGCCAAAAATAAAAGATGAATGAAAACCTTTCATAGGACTGAGAAAGGCGGTTGAAAAATTATCATGGCCGCCAAATGACAGGATATTCATCCTGAGCATACCTGAGTAATTCATACTGCCGGAAATATTTCCTTTTACTCCGAAATTAGGGCCCAGAGCCAACATTCCCAGGGTATGGCTTTGATCATAAAGGTCAATTCTTACCTGCTTTCTCATATTAGTAAAAATAAACAGGGAAGGACCTATATAAAACCCTGAAATGGCATTAATAGCTTCAGGCTTATAAACGGAAAAACTATAATCGAGTTCTAATGAAATGTTCATTATATTCGCGTCATCAATATCCGACTTAATATTTCCCTTATTAAATGACATGTATACTTTCCTGGAAGATCTCAAAGATTGCTTTTCCCATTCAAGGCCTGCTGGTATTATTAAACCGCTGTACCTGTCTTTATCAATAATTTCGTGTCGTATTGAAGAATATCCCGCCCCGGAATATAATCTGATTGTATGTGTCTTAAAATTATCAGCCTTTTCAGCCCGGCCAAAGCTACAAGTGCTTGAAAATACAAGAAAAACAAGAGAGAAATATTTTATATTCATATTTCGTTAACTAAATCGTAATCTGTTTCAACGGACCCGCACAGTAATTATTCCGGATAAATCCCCGTAAAAAAAAATAAATATAAAAAAAAATTATTCGAAGCTGAGCATTGTGTACTTATACTTGATATATCTTTTGTTCAGGAGGATTATGCTGTTTGTTTTTGTATCATAGAATTCACGCACCAGTGGTACAGGGTCACGCTTTTTCCTGCAATTGATAATATATTTGCTGTCGTTGCCATATTCATCTATCTCCACCTGCACCAGGCAGGATTTTGATTCGGGATTAAAACTGCGAAGCCTCTTTTTTTCTTTTGATGAATAATTTTTCAGGTTATCATTATATAAGATCTCAATTTTATTTTCATCAAGAGGCGCGAACATGGCATAGGAACAAAAATTATCATCTGACGACTCATTATAAGATTGTTTTTTTGTTATGGTCTTTCTCCATTCAAGCTGTCCGTTTGGCCTGAAGCAAAATAACAATATATCGTTGTAATTATCGTAATTCTGGTTTAGCTGCTGTTCAACGGCAAAAATAAAATTACCGTTCTTCCTTACACTGAGATAATTTGCTTTATGACTCACTAATATCTGTTTTGATTGCATCTCAGGAATAATGAAGCTTTTATTCATATCGGGATCCAGATATACGAAGTTCTGGCCGGAAATTTGATTGATATTATTGTTTATAGTAAAACATATTACTCCTGATACACCGTATCTTGCGCTTTCTGAAAACAATCCCGCACAAAAAAGATTATTGTCATTCCCACTTTCCACGATCAGTTCCCTGACGAATTTTCCGGTCACTTTAAGATAATAATCTTCAATATCTTCGCCTTTTCCGGTATAAGACATGATAAGGAACTGGTTCTGCTTGTCGAGAAGGGAATTAAAAAGGCCCACATAATAAGTTTGTCCTATGAAATATGCATTGCCGCTGTCGTCAACAAAGAATTTTCTCTCTGATGGCAACCTGTGATCAAAGGAGAAGGTTTTTCTGCTGTTCCAGTCAACAGAAAGATCCTTGTCAAGCACGAATATATCCTGAATTATTGCTTTTTTCCAGAATGCAAGGATCTGGCCGCATACCAGTAGCTTTTGTTCCCGTTTCGACAGCCTGAAATGAAAATCGGCGTAATTTCCGGAGAAATTCGGGAATTCGGCAAAAATGCGCCTGTCGTCATTCTGCTCTAATGTAAATTTGTCAATGGTCTCAACGTGCAGGACTTGTTTTTTGATATGCCACGTTGAAGTAAATAAATATATTTTGCCATGAAAGAGAATGGCATATTCAAACTCAAATGTTGTTAAACCCTTATATAGTCGGGGGTACACCGCTTTAGTGAGATTAAGGTTTTTATCGTAATGCTCAAGAACATACCTGAACTCCTTTCTGAGAACGTAGAATCCGGTTTCGTCAATCCCTATAATTCTCTGCGATTCTGTATTTCGTGAGGCAAAATGTTTATCACCCGATTTGATTTGCACATTACTCGTATCAATAACGCTGAATAAGTTTTGATTATTAAATACAAGAATTACAGCAACCGGCAGCCAGATTTTTATCAGACTTTTTATGATCATAAAATATATTTATATGCACATGCAACACATAAAGATGCTTAAAAATAATATAATATTCTGTTACCAGCAACTACTATGCCAATGGGTAAATTTCAAATTGTTAAATTGTTCTATTGCTCGTTGCTCGTTACTCGTTGCTCGTTACTCGCTGCTCGTTGCTCGTTGCTTGTTGTTCGTTGTTCGTTATTCGTTATTCGTTTGTCAATGCCTAAATAAGGTTGACCGTTTCGACGGGTGAAGCAAGTAAGTCTATTTTTTTTGATTTTTTGGTTACTTTTTTATCAAGTTGGAGAGCAGTGAAAATCCCGATATTTCTTCGGGGAAAAAAGTAATATAAGAGGAGGCTGTCCCCTCTTCCGCTTCGGCGGGCTCGCAATAATGCAGGAACGCCCGCCAAGCCCAATCGTTAGTGCCGTCTTTTAAGGCCGCCAG
>CAZBUF010000158.1:0-4925 GCA_964495025.1 uncultured Bacteroidales bacterium
TCATTTTCACCCAGAAACCACATAAAAGAAGTAAATAGTTTATTCAGGTATTCCTTATCTTTTGTAAAATGGAAAGCCTGATGAAACATTAAAACCATAGCCAGGGTATCCACCGGCTGTTGAGCGAACATCGAAGGCTCATCACCCTTTTTATGCCAGTTTTCATTACCGATGTTTGATAAATAACCATCTTTAAGTGTTATCTCTGATAAGAAATTCATTGTTTCCAAAGCAATCACAGTTATTTTATCATCGTTTAATATTTCTGCTGAATGTAAAAGAGCGAGAGGTAACATACCATTATCGTAGGTTAACGATGGCTCGAACCATTTCCAGTCAGAAGAGCTGTGTTTTTCATAGTGAAGGATTAGTTTATATGCAAGATTTCTTAATCTTTCCTTCATTGATTCATCATCCATATTACTTCTGAGGTAATAACTTATGCCTACCATTGTATTAGCAATACTCCTTACGGACTGAAGGTTTTCAAAATTTGGAGCAGCATTGAAGAAAATTGATTTGCCGCTTTGGTAATAGGCATCATTAGGAGCATTACCAAGCAGGTATCCGAGTGCCCAGACAGCTCTCCCGAAGGAGTCTTCTGACCCGACCTCATCGAGAAAGTTCCTGCTAAAGCTGAGGAAATTACGGAATGTCCCGTCTTTGTTTTGCATATATTGTATATAGCTTAAATATATGGGGGATAATTTAAGAGCAAGATCATTCTTTTTTTGCCGGTATGCCATTAATGCCATTAATAAGGCCCGGGCATTATCATCAAGACAATAGCCTTCTTTAAGGTTTGGAATACCAAATTTTGCATGCTGGATTATCCCCGTATCGTCAGTTAACCTTTCTATATGAGCAAGAGAAAATGGCGGAAGAATAAGCGGATCAATGATCATTTCATTTTTAACCACCACTTCCGGCTTTTCATTTAGTATTTTTTCACTAAGAGTAACATATTTCCCCCCTATTATAGGCCATGTTATTGTTCTGCCATAATCATACGCCTTTTGTCTGATGTTTTTTAATAAGTCCGGCTTATCCAGCAATTCCATGAGAATAGTTGAAAGTTTTTCAGAATCATTAAATTTAAAAAGCCGGCCTCTCCCTTCCGCCAATAATTCCTGAGCATGCCAGTAAGGTGTTGAAATACCGGCGGCCCCTGCACCTACAGCATATGAGAGTGTGCCACTGGTAACCTGTGCTTCATTCAGGTATGGAGTAACATAAATATCGGCAGCAGACAGGTATTTAAATAATTCATTCTGATTAATGAATTCATTCAGGAAAAATACATGATTTTCCATTTTGAGACTTTTAATTAAAAGCCGAAGGTAATTACGATATTCTTCACCGGAATACCGGAGTACATTTGGATGAGTTTTTCCCATAATCAAATAAATGGCCTCAGGGAATTTTCCCGTAACTTTTGGTAAAGCTTTTATTACCGTCTCTATACCTTTATTTCTGCTTAAAAAACCAAATGTAAGCAGGACTTTCTTATTCTCGAGCTTGAATTCCTTTTTTGATTGTTCCTGGTTAAACTGAATATCGGGCACACCATGCTCGATATAAACAATCTTTTCTTTTGGTATATTATAAACAATTGTAAGAAGCTCAATTGCCTTTTTGCTCATTAATACTATTTTATTTGCCATTTTACAGATCTCCTGTAAAACAGCTTTTTCGTTGTATGAGGGAGATTTAACAACTGTGTGAAGGGTCACTATAAGAGGAATTTCGAGCCTGTGAAGTAAAGGAAGAATATAAATACCACTTTGCCCTCCAAAAATACCAAATTCATGTTCAAGTATACATATGTCAGCTCCGCTGATATTAATAAATTTTGCTGCACTTATATAGTCCCGCTGATGCTCCTGCCTTATTGTTAACTTTACTTCCCCGCGATAATCATAGGTTTGTTCATGATCATTCATGGCAACAACAAATTTTTCAATAGGATCGCTTTCGGCTTCATTATGATTAACCATGGATTTGAGTAAGTTCCCGGTAAAGGTCCCTATACCACATTCCCGGGGGGGATATGTTCCGATAAACGCAATTTTCATAGTTTGGGAGATTAATTTCAGGAAAAATGAGAAATGATAGTTGCGGTATTATATTAATAAAGATAATCTAAATTTTTAAGACTTTCTTAAATGTAGCTGAAATTATAAAAAGGGACAGATACTGAAGAGGGGACAGCGCCAAGGCGCTGTCCCCTTCCGAAGGCAGACACTCGGGGACTGCGCCTTAGCGCTGTCCCCTTTTATTAATACCATTTATAAATTCTTAAACCAATAAGGAAGCTGACAAAACCCAATATACCCAGTACAAGTATACCGTCAAAAACCTGGAAGAGTCCTGCCCCTTCATTAACAATACTTCTTGCTTCATCTGCAAACTTTGTGAGAGGTAGCAGTTTTATAAGTGATATTGCCCAGGGAGGAAAATTACGGTAACTGAAAAAGATACCTGACAGTACCATCATGGGGGTTGTTATCAGTGATATCAGACCATTGCCCAGTTGCAGGTTGGCTGTCCGCGATGATATGAGTATAGAAAAGCCAAAAAAACAAAAATTCCCCGCAATCAAAAGGATAATAAATGCAAAAAGGCTGCCCTGGAAAGATACCCTGAAAAAAAAGGTAGCAAATACAAGCAGGATGGTTGTTTCAAGGAAAGTGACAATCATACGCGAAATCCACTGGGCAATAAGAAAATGGGCCTTTCTCATCGGGGTGGCAACCATACGCCGTAAAAGTTTTTTTGATCTTTTTTCTATCAAAGTATAACACACTCCCCACATTACTGACATCATAACTCCCAGGCTTAGCAAGCCGGGCACAAGGAAGTCAATATAACGCAGTCCTTTGGTTTCAAGAGGTTCTATTTTACCCTGGGATGTTTCTATTTCCCCGGTTTTGAAAAACCGTGATAATTGTATGCTCACCAGTTCCGATTCGGGATTCAGGGGATCGCTGTGGAAAGTGATATAATTTTGTTTTTCCGTGATGATGCATGTTGCTGACCCGCGTTTCAACAGCAGTTCAGCATTTTCCCATGATGTGACATGAAACATATAGCGGGTTTTTCCATATCCGGTTTCGAATTTCTTTTCAATAATAGTATCAAAAGGCATGGCACCACTGAACAGGGTATTACTTATTAATGTATCTTCTGCTATGTAGGAAGGCACAAGGGCAACACTATGCAGCAGTTCTTTCTTCCCTGAAAATGCCACTCCGAGGCCTAAAGCCATAAAAACAGGAAATCCGAACGACCAGAAAACAGACCCGGGTTCACGCAGGAACTCACGGATATGTGAGAGTATTAATTGAATAAGCGGATGTTTCAAGGTTCAATATTTTTATTCTTTCAGGTGTCTGCCGGTCATCGCAATAAATAAATCATCAAGAGTGACCTTCCGGCATTCCAGTGTTTTTATTATAATATTATTTTCTGTTGCTTTTTTCATTAATTCGGGCAATGTATCAATTATCCTTTCTACTTCAATGTAATTTAATCCGTTATCATTTCTTATTTTTTGAATTCCCGGCAAGCTATGAAGGCTGAAGTCAGGATTTTGATCAAACGATACTTCGATGATCTCGTTCGAATTACACTGGTTTAAAAGCTCGTTGAGTGTGCCACGGGCAAGTATTTTACCATAGTCTAAGATAATAATACGGTCACATAAATACTCGGCTTCTTCCATGTAATGTGTGGTAAGGATAAGTGATGTATTTCTTTCTTTCTTAAGGGTGAGCAGTATTTTCCAGATATCACGGCGGGCAGTGGGATCCAATCCTGTTGTAGGCTCGTCGAGCAGCAGTATTTCAGGATAATTAATGAATGATATGCCAAGTGCCAGCCGTTGTTTTTGTCCGCCTGAAAGGTTTTTTATATAAGCTTTTTGTTTATCCCGGAGGTTTACCAGGTTGATAATTTCATTAACACGTTTTTCTCCAAGCTTATAAAAAGAAGCAAACAGGACCAGGGTTTCTTTTACAGTGAGTTTTTCAATAAACCATGTTTCCTGCAATGAGATACCCAGCAGGCGGTTGAATTCGGCATGATTTTCCTTCTTCCACGGGTTGCCTTTAATAAGTATCTCACCCTTATCCGGTTTTTGTATGCCCTGAATCATTTCCACCAGGGTGGTTTTCCCTGCACCATTAGGGCCCAGGACAGCCACGAACTCGCCCGGCCTTATTTCAAGACTGATACCTCTTACGGCATGAACGTTCCTGAATGATTTGTATACTTCATTAACAAGTATTACAGGGGATACACAATTTTCTGCCATTTGCTTTTTGTTATGCTAAACTCTGTAATTTTTCTTCTGCTGTAAAATTGCGCTTTTTCATGATTTTTAGCTCCCCTAATTTAGCTGTTTTCTTCTAATCTGTTTTTATTTTTTTGTCCGGCAATTTCGGGGGCTATTACACACCTGGGCAATAATCGGCCGTAACCTGGGATTTGATACAAGGCTGATCGGAGAGGGAATGGGCCATAAGAATGAGTCGACAACAGCTGGATATTTTGATACTTTTAAGAATCCGGTACTAGATAAAGCCAATGAAGCGATTACTGATTTAGGGCAATAAGTACATGTATTGAGGAGATAATATTAAATAGAAATTAGCAACGAAATAGTAAAATATTAGAAGATTTACAAATATTCTTTTTCGGAAATTAATTTAGGGATAAATTCATATTTACTTGTTAATTCATCAGTAATTAAATTAAATTTGACCTTATGTTTTTTAAATCGGATAAAATATTTTCCAAACAATAATGATGAGACTATAGTAATGATATAGAAACAAATAATAAACAATAGATTAAATTTAAATAATGATGAAAAAAATGAAATAGATAATAATATTATAAAAATATCCCTAAAAAGATACCGT
>CAZBUF010000159.1:0-4062 GCA_964495025.1 uncultured Bacteroidales bacterium
ATTATTCCGTAATAGTTTGATATATTTTAATCCATCGTTGCAGGACAGAACATTAAATCTGATGTACGAGAAATTGTCAGCAGCGGGCCATATGATAGTAGGTATCAAAGAAGTAGTTAAATCATCAGGCTCTACCAGTCTGTTTGAAGCAGTGAATATTTCAGAAGGTGTATTTAAGAAAAAATTATCAGTAAAATAATATGAATTACAGTGCAATAATAATTGGCGGTTCAGCAGGAAGTTTCCAGATAGTAATAAAAATACTGCAATCATTACCTGAAACATTTCCTATTCCGCTGTTATTGTGTTTACACAGGTTGAAACATGTGAGATCAGGATTTGTTGAAGCATTGTCCCTTAAATCAAATATGCCTGTTGAAGAGCCATATGACAAGGAAAAACTTATGCCCGGCAGGGCATACCTTGCTCCGGCAAATTACCATATGTATGTTGAATTTGCAAACAGGATAGCATTATCAACCGAAGACCCTGTAAATCATTCAAGGCCTTCGATTGACCTGGCATTTATTACAGCTGCCAATGCATACAGGAATAAAATAATCGGGATAATACTTTCAGGAGCAAATAAAGACGGGACATTCGGATTAAAAAAACTTCATGATAACGGGGGAGTTACGATCATTCAGGATCCCGAAGAATGCGAAGTAAAGACTATGACACAATCAGCATTGCAACTTACAAAATCTGATTATGTATATAACAGTGACCAGATTGTTAGATTTTTGCTAAAACTAAATTAACCATATGTTTAATATTAAAAAATACAGATTTTTTTCAATATTCTTATTTATAGTTATGGTTATTGTATTAATGCTATTAACAATTACTATCTGGAATTTATCGGTAAAAGAAGAAAATATTGCTAATAAAGACCTGTTATTCTTTTATCTTTTCTTTATCCTGGCCATTTGTATCTTACAATTTATTATTGTATACCGGCTGTCAGATTCGAAAATAATCGACCGGAACATAAATGATATTGTAAGTAAAGAAAAAGCAAGATTAATAGCCGAATATAAAAAGAAAGATATTAAGGAAGAAGAGAAAACAGAAGCACAAATAGATATAACCAAGGCTGTGAAAAAGATACTGCAGAACACACAAAATATGAAAAATCTTAAATCATATACTGAAAAGCTGCTCTCCAACTTATCAAAGGAACTTGAGATAGTACAGGGATTATTCTATGTCAAATCAAAAAAGGCAAATCATTTCTCTTTTGCAGGAGAATATGCATATACCGGAGAAAAACCCCCGGCAGATTTTAAACTGGGAGATACTTTGCCCGGACAGGCAGCCAAAGATAAAGACATCATTATTGTTGAAGATATTCCGGAAAACTATTTATCTGCTGAGTCAGGTTTAGGAAAAAGTCTGCCTAAAAATCTTATATTAGTACCTGTTATTTATAAAGGCAAACCTGTGGCAGTTATGGAACTGGCATTATTCAAAAGTATTGAAAAGACAGAACAAAATATTTTAAAAGAATTATCAGCAACAGTGGGAGATAAAATTGAAAAATTTGCTAATTAACTGATTAACATGGCTGAAAATAACCAGGCAATAAAAAATAAATCCTTTATGTCATCAAGGCTGATCCTTGCCGGATTCCTTATAGGATTAGTTTTCCCTTTGCTTGCATGGATTATTGAAATAATTAAAAGTAAAACGGTTATTTCTCTGTCAGGTATTGTTCAGGTGCATATTCATAATCCCGTAATACTTATGATGGACCTTATACCTGTAATAATTGTAATTACAGCATATATTGTAATCCGGCAAAGAGCAAATGAAAAAAAATCATTTGACATACAAATAGAAGAAAGGGATGCCAAACTTAACAAAATGGCTGAGTTTGCCAAACATATAGGTGAAGGCAATTATGAAACCACCCTCGATATAAAAGCAGACAATGATGTTCTGGTAAACTCCCTGCTGATAATGCGTGATAACCTTCTGTCGAACTTTAAAAAGGAATCCGAGCAAAGCTGGATCGCAGAAGGAAAAGAGATTGTATCTGATATTTTGAGATTAAACAACAAAATTGAGGAATTATCTGATCAGGTTGTTCAATCACTGGTAAAATACATCAAGGTCATACAGGGAGCATTATATCTTTATAATGATGAGAAAAAAACATTGACTAACCTTGCCACCTATGGCTATAAACGTAAAAAATTCACCACACAGGAATTCAGCATCGGATACGGGTTAATCGGGCAGTGTGCTTATGAAATGGATTATATTTACCGGACTGAAATCCCTGATGACTATGTTACAATCTCTTCCGGTATTCTTGGGGACCAGAAACCTCAGAGCCTTCTTCTTGTTCCCCTGATTTCAGATGAAGAACTACAGGGTGTCCTGGAATTTGCCTCAACCGGGCCCGAGATTCCCGAGTTAACAATAAGGTTCCTTAAAGAACTTGGAGAAATAATTGCACGGACAATATTTAATCTGCGCGTAAATCAGAGAACTGAGCAGTTGCTGAAAGAATCACAACAGATGACTATCGAGCTTCAGGAAAATGAAGAACAATTAAGGCAGAATGCAGAAGAAATGAGGGTAACTCAGGAGGAATTGAAGAAATCAAATGAACAGCTTGAATCCAAGATAGTTGAAGTGGAAAATGCTCAGAAAAGGCTTTATTCCTTACTTGAAAATGCTTCTGAGATAATATCCATTTATGATGAAAATATGGTAATGACATATGAAAGCCCTTCCGTGACAAAGATTCTTGGATATACTCCTGAAGATATGATGGGCGGTAAAGATATGGACAGGCTGACAAGGAAAGGGGAAAACAGTATTAACCAGATGTTCAAGCAGTTACTGGCTAACCCGCAAACGCCGGTAACCATTCAGTATACTTATATGAAAAAGAGCGGACAAAAGATATTTATTGAATCAACGGGCCGTAATCTGCTGAATGATACTGCCATAAACGGAATAATTCTTAATTCAACGGATATTACTGAAAGAAAACGTGCAGAGAGGGAGGAAAGACTGAAAAGCAAAATGCAGGCCCTTTCGGAAAATTCTCTTGACCTGATCATACGTTTAAGCACAATCGGACAGTATTTTTATGCAAATCCCGTTGTCAGTAATTATCTTGATACAAAACCCGGTAATCTGATAAACAAAACATTAAATGAAGCTCCCTGTTCCGATGAACTTTTCAATTATTTTAAAGATACTATAGAGGCAATTAAGGCCTCTCCCAATAAAACTAACACGGAAATTACTATTCCTGCAGTTATTGACGGAGAAAAATGCAACAGGATAATGAGTATTGATGCTATCCCCGAATTTAACGATAATGAGCTTGAAACAATACTTTTTGTTGGCCATGACATTACAGAAGCTAAGCAAATAGAACTTGAGATACAGGATAAAAACAGAAAAATACAGGATTCAATCAATTATGCAGAAAGAATACAATCTTCTATTCTCCCTGATAACAAGATGATCAGGCAATATTTGCCCAAATCATTTATTTATTATAAACCAAGAGATGTTGTCAGCGGCGACTTCCCCTGGTTTTTCAAGAAAGATGATATTTTCTATATAGCTGCAATTGACTGCACCGGAC
The DNA here is from genome assembly GCA_964495025.1 of uncultured Bacteroidales bacterium. Lineage (GTDB taxonomy): Bacteria > Bacteroidota > Bacteroidia > Bacteroidales > UBA10428. The sequence goes on from CAZBUF010000159.1 coordinate 3,614, forward strand.
ATGGGGTGCCGGGAGCCTTGTTATCATTCGTGGGATATTTTCTGTTAAACAATATCGTTGATCACGACAGGAAAATAAATGCTGCAGGCGTTTGCGACCTTTTACATTATTCTGTCAGAAAAACACTTAAGCAGGACAGAGAAGATGCCGAAGCCCGGGACGGCATGGACATTGCCCTGTGCCAGATTAATCCATCAGCAAGAGTAGTAGAGTTTGCAGGTGCCCATAGATCACTTTATCTCCTTAGAAAGGATGAGTTAATAGAATACAAGGGAAATAGAAAAGCGATCGGAGGTATACCTCACAGGAAAAAACAGGAGGAAAACTTTACAAATCATACTGTAAATTATAAACACGGAGATAAAATATTCTTTTTCTCCGATGGTTTGCCCGATCAACTGGGGGGACCTGAATTGAAAAAATATTCTCCAAAAAGAATACGTGAAGGA
>CAZBUF010000160.1:0-9520 GCA_964495025.1 uncultured Bacteroidales bacterium
CTGACGTAACCATAAAACTGCCGAGCCGTAAAATATTCCAAAAAACATACCCATGAAAAAAGCAGCTGCAGAAACTGAATATAAAATCTGCAAGAGATGCAATCAACATCATACCAAAGATATTATTTGTGCCTCATGCAAAAATGAATTATTAAGCTCATATGAAAGTAATATCGACTGGCAAATGGCATATGAAATTGAAAAAGCTCACCGCATAGTCTTAAAATACAAGATGAAAGAAGATTTCTGATTTCCATTCCCGGGTCATTTATTTCCTGTTCTCCTGCCTGACGTATATATTCTCTTCAATAAATTTATGCTCTTATCCTTTTCTATTAATAACTTACCATATCTTTATTCGAAATAAATTCATATATTTTTATTACATTTTAATTCTTTAAACTGACGTATTCCATATGAAGCCGGATGCAAAATTAAAGGGCGTTCTTTTTGCTTCAACCACTGCAATATTGTGGGGATTTCTGGCTATTGCCCTGAAGGTTTCCCTGGCTGATCTTACTCCTGTAGATATTACATGGGTAAGGTTCAGCATTGCCTTTACTATATTGGCCGCCTATCTGTTAATAACTGAACGTTCACAGCTTAAGATCATAAAAAATCCTCCCCCGCTGCTCATTTTTGCTGCATTATGCCTGGGACTAAACTATTTCGGGTTCATTTCAGGAGTGAAATACACTTCTCCCAATATAACACAGGTATTTATGCAATTCGGGCCCGTATTACTTGCTCTTGCAGGTTTTATCATTTTTAAAGAAAAAGTCAGTTTTATACAGCTTACAGGCTTGTTAATGGTAATACTCGGTTTAATATTGTTTTACAGGGAACAGCTATCATATCTTACAGGTGATAAACATATATTTAACAAAGGCATTATATGGGTATTTATCGCGGCAACAGCATGGGCAGGCTATGCCGTATCACAAAAAAAACTTGTTCAGTCCTATGCCCCGATGCAACTTAATGTTGTAATCTTCGGGCTTCCGGCCATATTATTCTCCCCATTTGTGAATTATAACAGTCTGCAGGGTTTATCATTCGGTTACTGGATGTTGCTGTTATCCCTGGGACTGAATACACTGGCGGCTTACGGCTGTATTGCCCTGGCCTTAAAATATCTGGCGGCAAATAAAGTTAGCGTAATAATTACCCAGAACCCGGTTATTACTTTTATTACTATGGCAATTTTGGGGGCTTTGGAAGTTTCATGGATCAAGCCTGAAATCTTTACACTTGTTACCATTATTGGGGCAATGTTTGTAATATCAGGGGCGGTATTAACTGTTTTTACAGTAAATAAAAAACCTTCCCGAACAATGCCCTCCAAAAACTAAAATGTGTATCTGAATTTTTCATTCAGCATATGAATATTATCAGATATTTAAATCCCTTAATTAAACAATCTGCATGCATGTATGATTTTTTTTGTTATATGTATGGATCTTTTCTTATTAGTAAAATTTATTTCCTTAATTGATTAATTTCTTTCCATTTGTAAGCTTTGTAAGTAATACTTTTCAGTATCAATTGAAAGTAATAAAAATGATATGCTTATGAAAAAGGGCCCATCCCCTTAAATTATCCTCATTAAATCAACTTAAGGCTTTTTCCCCTTAAAATACTTATCAGACAATGAGTCAAAAGAGATTCAAAAAATACCATTTGTAAAGGGTTTTATTTAAAGAAATTGCCATTACTTGTTAAATAATAATATATTTGAAATTCAGTTTTTTTTGAAAACAATAATTGGTATAAGAATACCTTATTTAAAACCGGGCAAATGAAAACAGACAATTTAAAAAACGAATTCATAAGAAAGTACGGAGCATCTGATAAAGACATCTCAATATATTTTTCCCCGGGAAGAGTAAACCTGATAGGCGAACATACTGACTATAACGGGGGCTATGTTTTCCCCTGTGCCCTCACTTACGGAACCTACCTGGCAGTAAGAGACACTGGCCCCGGCCTGATAAGGTTCTCTTCCATGAACTTTGATTTTTATAAAGAAATACCCCTGGATAAGCTTTCGGATAAAATTGGCAATGAATGGGTAAATTATCCTCTGGGAGTTATTGATGAGTTCAGGAAAACCGGAACTGGCATAACCAGTGGTATGGAATTGCTTTTCTCAGGAGATATCCCTAATGGGGCCGGATTATCTTCTTCTGCATCAATTGAAACTGTGACAGCTATGTTGATTAATCAGAAATTCGGCAATAATTTGCTGGACAAAGAAGATCTGGCAAAACTGTGCCAGCGTGCCGAAAATATTTTTGTTGGTGTTAACTGCGGAATTATGGATCAGTTCAGTGCTTTGATGGGAAAGCAGAATCATGCCATATTCCTGAATTGTAATACCCTGGATTATGAGCTCGTTCCCCTCTCCCTTTCGCAACACAGATTAATTATATCAAACACAAATAAAAAAAGAAAACTGTCCGATTCAAAATATAATGAGAGAAGGAGTGAATGTGAACAGGCCGTATCAGACCTAAACCGGATAAGGCCCGTTAGGAATCTTGGCGAACTTAAGCTTGCTGATTTTGAAGCGCTTGCTCATAATATCCCGGACGCAATCGTTAGAAAAAGGGCGAAGCATGTTGTTACTGAAGATCAAAGATGCCTTGATGCTGTTGATGCATTAAAAAACAATAACCTGGAAAAATTCGGCTCTTTAATGAACAGTTCACACGATTCGTTAAGGGACGATTATGAAGTAACCGGTATTGAACTGGACACACTGGTAGAGGAAGCAAAAAAAATTGAGGGGGTAGCCGGATCAAGAATGACAGGAGCGGGATTTGGCGGCTGCACAGTGAGTGTTGTTCATGAAAATTCTGTCAGCGACTTCATTAATAAAGTCGGAGCTGCCTATAACCGGAAAACAGGGTTAAAAGCTGATTTCTATATTGCTGATTCCGGAGACGGGACAAAGAGGTTATTGCCGTAAAGTTATCGTGCATTTATTAAATTTGTCCTTAATAAATGTTTTAAAAATATTATTTAAGTTTATTTTTATAACAAATGACAACAATTTATCTTAGGTTAACTAAATTATTAATATATGGAAACTAGTATCGATCTCGGATGGATAGACTTGCTGATAATGGCCGTCTATATTGCATTTGTGATAAGTATTGGCTGGGTATTGAAACGTTATATGCGTACTGCAACGGATTTTCTGGAAGCAGGACGTTCATTACCCGCATGGATCACCGGCCTGGCATTTATCTCTGCAAATCTTGGTGCACTTGAGGTATTTGGCATGGCTGCATCAGGAGCAAAATACGGCATTAAAACGGTACATTTTTACTGGATTGGGGCCATCCCGGCAATGATCTTCCTGGCTATTTTTATGATGCCTTTTTATTATGGCTCAAAAGCCCGTTCAGCTCCCGAATATTTAAAACTGCGGTTTGATGAAAAAACCCGCGGCCTTAATGCAATCTCATTTGCCGTAATGACAATATTTACTTCCGGGATATCAATGTTCGCACTCGCAGAACTTATGAGGATCCTGCTTGGATGGGATTTTAATTTCAGCCTTATCCTCTCGGCATTAATCGTACTTATTTACACCTACCTTGGCGGATTAACATCAGCAATATATAATGAAGTATTACAGTTTTTTCTTATTATAATCGGCTTTTTACCCCTGGCAATTCTCGGGCTTATTAATGTCGGCGGCTGGGAGGGATTAAAAGCAAGCCTTGATAATGTTGCTGTTTCTCAGGGATTTTCAGCCGGAGCATATACCGAATCCTGGCAGGGAATGTCCAGCGTAAGCACTAATCCTATGGGTATTCAGTGGTTCGGATTAATAATGGGACTGGGCTTTGTGCTGTCTTTTGGTTACTGGTGTACGAATTTTCTTGTTGTTCAGAGAGCTATGGCTGCAGGATCTATGAAAGCTGCCCGCAGAACCCCTTTAATCGGGGCCATTCCAAAAATGTTCCTCCCTGCCCTTGTTATTTTACCAGGTATGATTGCTTTGGTATTACTGAATGATTCTGAAAGCGGATTTTCATTACTTCAAAAAAATGGCTCTAATGATTTTAATTCGGTAATTCCCATGATGCTAGGTCATTATTTCCCTACAGGCATTCTTGGCCTCGGAATAACCGCCCTTATGGCATCATTTATGTCAGGTATGGCAGGAAATGTCACGGCATTTAATACTGTATGGACATACGACATTTATCAGAGCTATATTAATCCTGACAAGCCTGATTCACATTACCTGAAAGTAGGCCAGTTCGCTACTGTTTTCGGGGTTCTGGTAAGTATCGGCACTGCCTATGTTGCAGCACAGTTCGATAACATAATGGATTTCATCCAGCTGGTATTTGCATTTGTTAATGCACCTTTATTTGCTACATTCCTGCTGGGCATGTTCTGGAAACGTTCTACGGGCCACGGTGCGTTTTATGGGCTGCTTGCCGGTGTTACAGCGGCAGCAGTTCATCACGGGCTGACACTCACGGCAGGCGAAGCCATTGGCATTAAAGGAGGCTGGATATCAGTTCTGAACGTTTATCCCAGTGAAATGGCATTGTCCTTCTGGACCGCCATATGGGCATTTGTCGTATGCTTTGTTTTCACTATAGTAATCTCTATGGCAACTAAACGCACTAAAACCGATAATGATCTTAAAGGCCTTGTTTATTCGCTCACTCCCAAATATAAAGAAGAAGGAGCAAAATGGTACAAGAGCAATATAGCATTAGCTATTCTGGTAGGTGCTGTTGCATTAATTTTAAGTATATTATTCTGGTAAAAAATATGAATCATGGGTGTAGATATTAAACTTCCTATCGGATTAATGTTTACGGTCTTTGGAGTTATTCTGACAATTCAGGGGTTAATAACTTCCACAGATCCTGAACTTTACAAACGCTCATTAAATATAAATATTAATCTATGGGCAGGTTTGTGTATGGTGGTCTTTGGTATATTGATGTTAGCATTCTCAAAAAGACTTAAAAAACCTAAATCATAGATACCAAATACCGGTCAAATAATAAATTTGCCTTACCGTTACTTTATTGACCGGGATGAAAATTATTTTCCAGCCTTTTTATAGTGGATCTCCGGCAGATCCCTTAACTGTTTTGCGCTTATTTCAGGTGTTATATCTCTCTGAGGGTTACCTAGCATTTCATAACCCACCATGAATTTTTTTATGGTAGCTGACCTTAGCAGCGGAGGATAAAAATGCATATGAAAATGCCATTCAGGATGATCCTTCCCGTCAGTAGGACTTTGATGTATGCCTGCGGAATACGGGAATGATACTTCAAACAGATTATCATATATAATTGTTAGCCTTTGCAATATCCCGGCAAATAATATCTTTTCTTCTTCTGTCATCATGCTTATATTCTGATAATGTCTTTTGCTGATGATCATCGTCTCATATGGCCATATCGCCCAAAATGGACATAAAACAATGAACCCGTCGTTTTCTGTTATTATCCTTTCCTTTCTTTCCAGTTCCTTTACAAGGTAAACCGAAAGCAGGCTTTCCCCGTTCCTCTCATAATACTTTCTCTGATGCAGGCATTCCTTTGACACTTCACCCGGTATTGATTCCTGCGCCCATATCTGGCCGTGAGGATGAGGATTGCTGCATCCCATCACACTTCCTTTATTTTCAAATATCTGTACATAATTAATATAATCAAGGCTTCCTGTTTCAGCATATTCCTTTTGCCATACATCAACAACTTTTTTTAAGGCCGGCATATCCAGCTCAGCCAGGGAAAGATCGTGCCTTGATGAAAAACAAAACACTTTACATATCCCTCTTTCACTTTTCGCATTGAATATTTCATCATCCTGGTATTTTCCTGTGGGAATGCCGGATATCAATGCACTGAAATCGTTTACAAATACGAACGTATCCATGTAGTCAGGGTTTTTTTCACCCCCGGCCCTCATATTGCCGGGACACAGGTAACACTGCGGATCATATTTCGGTAACACGTTTTCCCGTATTTTCTCCTTCTGCCCCTGCCATGGTCTCTTTGCCCTGTGAGGGGAAACCAGAAGCCACTCCCCCGTTAGGGGATTATATCTTCTGTGAGGATGCTCGGATAAATTGAAGTTGGTCATATCTTTAAAAATATTTTTTTACAATATCAATAATAAGATTAATTTATCATTTTTTAAAATATGAATTGTTTTTCTAATTTTGGCCATCATATATTAATTTAAATTCATTTCCATGGACATAAAAAAAGAATTCTCCGGTAAAACTAAAGATAATAAGGAAGTTTATCTGTTCAGTATGCAAAATAATAACGGAATAGCCATTAAAATAACAAATTATGGCGGAATAATAACCTCTTTATCCGTTCCCGATAAATACGGTAATTTTGGAAATATTGTCCTGGGATTTGATGATCCTTTGAAATATACCTCAGCGGCGTACCTGCAATCCTGCCCTTATCTGGGAGCTATCATCGGAAGATATGGAAACAGGATCGCTGATGGTAAATTCTCGGTTGCCGGAAAAGAATATACACTTATCAGGAATAATGGCCCAAATCATCTTCATGGAGGAGCATCGGGCTTTGATAAAGTTGTCTGGGAGGCCGGGGAAAATCAGACCGGCGGTTCAGCCGTCTTAATCCTGCATTATTCCAGTCGTGATATGGAAGAAGGATATCCCGGCAACCTCGATGTCACTGTTATTTATTCGTTAACAGACCTTAATGAGTTAAAAATCGAATATGAAGCGACAATAGACAAGCCCTGCCCTGTAAACCTCACTCACCACAGTTACTTCAATCTTAATTGTATGAACAGTAATATTCTTAACCATGAGTTATATCTTAATGCAGATAAATATACTATTGCAGATGATACTTTGATACCAACAGGAGAAATCGTTGATGTTAAAGATACACCGCTTGATTTCAGGAACAGCCATAGTATCGGCGAGAGAATAGTACATATGGATAATGGTTATGATCACAATTATGTGCTTAACAAAAAAACCGGTAATGAACTTACTTTTGCAGCAAGAGTAACAGAGCCTTTAACAGGAAGGATTATGGAAATGTATACAACAGAGCCCGGCGTTCAGCTATATTCGGGGAATTTCCTTGACGGCAGCCTTTCAGATGCTGAAGGAAAAATAATGAATAAACACTACGGTTTTTGCCTTGAAGCCCAGCATTACCCTGACTCACCCAATAAAACCCATTTCCCTTCAACAATCCTGAACCCGGGAGAAAAATATTCACAGACAACAATATATAAATTTCTTCAGGGATAGTATCTCTGGCTGATTTTACCTGAGGATAGTATCCCTGGCTGATTTTGCCTGAGGATAGTATCCCTATTGTGAATAATTGTGTATGCTGCCGGCGGCTGACGGCAGGTATTTTATCCCGAACCAGCAAATCAATAAGATGATAAAAGCCAGGCTCAAAGCCCACAGCGGTATTGTAATACTTTCAGGCTGACCCTTCCTTGTGTGTATATAAATAAGATATGTCATCCATGTAATAAATGCCCATGTTTCTTTAGGGTCCCATGTCCAGTAATGCCCCCAGGCTTCCTTTGCCCATAATGCGCCGAAGATCAGTCCCATGGTGAGAAATGAAAAACCAAGATATACAAAATTATCAGCCAGTTTTAATGAAGTACTATATATTTCTTTGCTATAATACTGGTAAAGCCCCTTTAAAGCCACAATAGAAGAACCGGCGAGCAGGGAGTATGAAAAAACATACACAATTACATGAGGGATAAACCATGGGCTCTGCAAAGCCGGCATTAATGCCTGGCTATAAGTTTCGGGCTTCAGGAAATTCACTGTCAAAAACAATATAGCAAGGAGAATGCTCAGTATTATAAACCATTTATATCTCCATCTGAGATATGTGATTATCCCGACAGCAGGCAAAAATACAGCATACCATAACCTGGTCTCTCCAAGTGTGCGTAAAGGCGGCCGCTTAAGCTGCACCCACAGAATAATCAAAAATATCAGCAGCATCAATGTTCCTGCTGTTATAAACATGCTGCCTGAAATATCCGAAAATTTTCTGCTCTGAAAAATATATATAATTAGTATTCCTGTTATCCAGAATATTATAGAAATAACTCCAAATGATGTAAAATTAATCCAGGTCATAACATTAATCCTTTGTTTCTTTGCCTATCCAGAACATATATACCGCTCCTGCAAGCAACATAAATATTCCTGTGTATACAACAGGAAGCCACGGGTCGCTTACAAGTTCAATAACACTAAGAACTGACCAACTCCCCATTTGACTGTTATAGCCCACCTGATATAATTTCCAGCCCTTTATATTCACAGGTTTATTGACAATGAGGTTTATTGTATCGTGCATTTTCTCAGTATTATTTACCTCAATTAAGGATCTGTATTTTTTTGGTTCCGGAATTGTCATTGCCAGTGAATGTTTACCGTCCATATCCATGAATTGTGGGGCAACTATATAGCTGCCACAGGTAATCCAGCCAGAAACAGTGGCGTGAGTATGATTATTAACTGCAAAAACCAAAGCCGAGGGTGAAGATCCTGTTTGTTTCGATGATTCATATGCATTCCCTGCAGGAAATGAAAGGGGAATAAACCGCTTTATCTTTATATCCCAGTCAGCTATTGCAACCTCTGCCCCTTCTTTTATTTCAGCCGGAGTTTTCTTTTCCCCTGTAATATACTCATGGTTCTCATTATTAAAGATTACAAGCTTCGGGTTGTATTCTTCAATATTAAAATCAATCAATCTCAGTGAAAAAGGCAGCTTATATTGCCTTAAATTATTATCTGTTGCTACCTGATTATAGCCTTTATCCTCATATAGATTTATTGATAAGCGTTTTAAGTCTCCGGCGCCTATCAGGGCTGCAAATATAATGATCCATAACCCTGCATGGTTCAGTAAGAACCCGATGTTCCTTCCCCTGATTGGCCGGGCTCTCCGTAGTATCACAAATCCAAGAGCCGTAATAAAATACAGCTGTGAAAATAAAAACGGGAAGCTTCCGTTTAAATGTGAAAGGTTAATATATTTAAGTATTACAACAGGATTATTTTCATCCTGAGGCACTAATCCCAGTAAAATTGCCATAAAACTAAAAACAGATATCGCGCTTATGCATGCAGGTATACCGGAAAGCCATTTAATAAACTGATGGTTTTTAAATGAAATATGTACAAGTATAAGCAAGATGATAAATGCAAGCCCGGCAAATAAGTTATAGGGCCATTCAAGCAGAATATTAACTTCGCGGCCTGCAACCGCTTCCATTAAAAACCCTGTGAATATTAACCCGGCGGCAATGATAAAACTCTCGCGATATTTCCATGGAAAGTGCCACAAAGGTGTTTTTGATATAAATAAATTACTCCGTTTTTTGCGTAAATCAGGCATAAATAATACTACATTTGCTTTATTTTATAAATGATAAATATAATTTAAAATTTTTCCTGATCGAAAAAAAAATTATATGTTTG
>CAZBUF010000161.1:0-2852 GCA_964495025.1 uncultured Bacteroidales bacterium
AACTCTAAAACCATCTGTTATGAAAAATTCTATCCGAATTCCGGTGCGGCTATCAGTTATTGTGCTTTTCTTTTTATTTTGTTCCTCCCTGCTCCATTCCCAGTCTGCTGATCCCAAATGGAACTGGGCAAGAACAACAGGTGATGCCGAAGTGTTTCAATCTGAGACCGATACGTTGGGTAATACCGTCGTATTTGGAACATTCGACTCAAATAATTTGATATTTAATGATATCCAGATACCAGGGACAACAGAGGAAGGGTCCAATAACCTGTACCTTGTTAAATATAACTCTGCAGGAAGAGTAATGTGGGCTGTAAGTGTTCACGGAACGGATTCCGGCACTACTGTAAAACCTAAGAAACTGCTGGTTAATGTGCATGGTGAAATAATGATTTACGGAACAACAATGAACACCTCCGAATTGGTTATTAAAAGTAAATCGATATACTTTGGTAATACCAATGAAAATATTTTTATTGCAAAATTCTATAAAACGGGCAGGTTGATGTGGGCAAGAGGTATACATACTATTGGAGGCCCGCTTCCCGAATCCGTGGGTACTGATGCATTAATTGATAACCTGGGTAATGTTTATGCCACGGGCTATTTCAGCGCCGATTCAATAATTTTCGGCCTTAATACACTTGTGGAACAGACTGACACAACATCTGCAAGAATGTTTCTGGTCAAATACGGTTCGAATGGAATAGTTGAATGGGCTAAAACCAACTTATCAGCACATACGGGCTCAGGAAATACTTATGGTACTTTTCTTGCGCTTGATGGACTTGAGAATATTTACCTTGCAGGTGCCTACAATGGAAACGAATCCTTCATTATGGGAACAGATACTTTAGATACGAGGTCGGGAGAAAATATGCTGCTGGCAAAATATGATGCGGCGGGTAACCTTCAATGGGCCCAAAGCTATGCAAACGATATGGATGAATTGCCCGACAAGTTGATGATCGACAATGACAATAATATTTATTTTGCCGGTGTATACAACAGCCCGCTACTGGATTTTCATGGCCAGCTTGCAACAAACTCCGATATAAATTATGATGTTTTTATCGCAAAACTGGATCCGGACGGGGTTCCTGTGTGGGTTGAAAGTATCAACACACAAATGAGCACTATCAGGAATGTTAATGGTACGAATATAAAAGCCAATATTGACAGTGATAATAATTTTTATCTGATCACAGAGTTTATGGGTATTACGGTACTTCTCGCCGCACATATGCAGACAAATGCGGAAATAAATACGCGAGATATATTAATTGCGAAATTTAACGGACTGACAGGGGCCGTAGAATGGGCAGAATCAGGAAACAGTCCGGGTGACAACATGTTCAATTCAGTGGTCTTTGACAGAACAGGGAGCATCTATCTTTCAGGCAGCGTTAACCCTGATCCCCTTGTCTATAAAGATATTGACGCCACATTGGTAACTGTCAGAGATACTATTGGTAACGGGGGTTTTTATTTATTAAAGGTTGACAATACAGGTAATATCCATTATGCAAGGTCGCTGGTGAATGCAATGGATAATTTTATTACTGATAACAGTATCAGCGTTGACCATTTTGGAAACCTCTTCCTTGCCGGTAAATTTGCAGGTCTCAATACCACTCTTGATAATGTTCCTGTTACAACACCCGGTGATCTGGGTACATTTCTTGCAAAATTCTCATATGTTACAGATATATCAGGAATGGTCATTAATAACACGGCAGATCCTTTTACTGAAGGATATGTCAAACTATATGGATTTACACGATTCCAGCGCTCGCCATTATCCGATTCAGTGCTTATAAATATTGATGGATCTTATATCTTTGAAAATATACCTTTTGGCTGGTATTTAATATTTGCCAAGCCGGAAAGTAACACATATCCGAATGCTGCACAGACATACTACCCTGGTGAATCTCACTGGGAAGATGCACAGCCTATACTGGTAATATCCACCGTTCCGCTTACAAACAGGGATATAATAATCAATGAACTGCAGGGAGGGACAGGTGATGTTACACTCGGTGGTGAGATCTTTGAATCAGATACTACTGCTGTATTTAAATCATCAACAAAAATATATAAGAAATTAATTAAGGAAGTAGATGTTGTGTTAGTGGGCGGGACCCTGAAATCAGATTATGAGATAATTGCCATTACACAAACAGATGATTACGGACAGTTTGCCTTCTATAGTATTGATGATGGTGATTACGGGATAATTGCAGATATTCCCGGATTACCTCATGATGAGATATACTATGTTACGGTCCATGGAGGAGAGTTCGTAAGTAATCTCGATTACATGGTCGGGGAAGAATGGATTACCAAAGGAGAAGGTGGCTACACTGTAATACCGGGTAATACCGGCCGGTTATCCGAAAATTTTAAGATCTGCCCGAATCCCAATAACGGTAATTTCTGTATTTATATTGAGAATACTGACTTTGATAAACCTGTAGGCTATGAAATTGTAAATACTGCGGGAGAGCTTATAAATAAAGGGACAATCTCTAATCCGGAGGCTGTAAACCATATAGATATAAGTTATATTGCCAGGGGTACTTATATTCTGAAAATCAGGGCGGACGATGAACAATATATGAAAAAGCTGATCATTCACTGAAATAATGATACTCTTAAGCTGACAGGGCTTTTATGCTCTGTTTTTTATTGTATTAGTATTAATTACTAATGTCAGTAGTTCAATGTTCATCAACTCAAACAAAAACTTAATCATGATTTTAGTTAATATGAACAAAAGTTATATAATAAATATAACCTTAACCTGGAATTACCTGTATAAATAAGTTGTTCTTACACACAAAGAA
>CAZBUF010000162.1:0-22367 GCA_964495025.1 uncultured Bacteroidales bacterium
TTACTTGATTATATTTTATGCCGTTCTTTACTGCCATTATTACTGTTTATTATAAAAAAACCACATAAAATATTGACTTTCAATAAAAAGAATTGTAAATTTATATAGTTGTAGTTAAGGGAAAGGTTTATTTAATATATAGCACACGGTTTTTTTGTAAGTGAGTAACATCGAATTTTTATTATAAGAGCGTTATCCGAAAAGCTTATACCTGCAGGCAATTGTTGTTTCAGCAGGCAAAGCCTCAAAGAGTAAGTTTAATTAAATATATGAAAGCATGAAAACATTAAAAAATTATCCAAAAGGGGAAAAATCGACAATCAATTACAATTTTGAGAGATTGAACGATGATGAACTTGGTAAAGTAAGAGGAGGAACATCAGATCCTCCAATAATTAAACCATAGGTATGATAGTATTTAGAAATTAAAAACAGTCAGGAATTATATTTATATGTCTTTTGACATGACTATAAGAATAAAAGCAGTCTTCGGGCTGTTTTTTTTTGCCTGTTAGTGATTATCATGCGGGCTGTTTTTTTGCCCGGGATTTATAAAGACTGACATGTCAGAAAAAGCCGCAAAAAAATTTCCCTATAAAAAAGCATATCTGCCGGTTAACAGGAAAACCGACGGTACAATGTTTAACTGGTAACCTTTTCAGCCTTTATGTAATCAATATATATGAATAATTATATCCGGTTCTTAAATTTCTAGAATATCAGAAAATTTGGGGGATGTAATTATTGATTTGGCCGTAGGCCTGAAAATTAAAAACCCCGGATCATTATATGCCAGGGCATGATAAAGTTATCAGGTTTTCAGAAAGATTATTTTCAATTTGTAATGTAATGGCCATAATAAGACCTGTAATTAAAATAATTAAGAAAAAAGCATTTAGCAATAATTTTAAAATACGTGTAATATGAAAGATGAACTGAATTACGGCGAATTTATCGAGAGGTATCTTGATAAAGAAATGGGCAAGAGCGAGTTATCGTGGTTTGAAAAGGAGCTGGACGACAATCCTGAATTACAGAAAGAGCTGAAACTGCGAATGAACGTTAATAATGCAATAATAGAAAAAGACGTGATGGATTTGCGGGACAAGCTTGAAAAATCCTATTCATCAGTTGAACCGGAAAGAACTAACAAATCACAAAGCCCGTCATTTATTAATAAGAAGTACCTTATGTTTACTTCGGTTATTTCCATATTAGTAATCGGGAGCTTATTGTTCTTGTTCTTTATGAACAAATCTCTGACCAATGAAGAGATCTATGCAATGTATTATCATCCTTATGAAGCAAGCCTCAATTTTCGTGCTACCGGCAATAATGTTGATGAGGATTTGAGATATGCAATGCAGTATTATGAAAACAGGGATTTCAGAAACGCCCTGGTACTGTTTGAGAAAATTTTGAAGAATGATGACTCCAGGATAGGCCTTAACCTCTACTCGGGGATATCGCATATGGAGATTAATGAGTACAATAATGCGAATGAAAAGTTCCAGACCATTATCGATCATAAATATAATTTGTATATAGAACAGGCCGAGTGGTATCTGGGATTCTGCTACCTGATGACTGATAATTCAGATAAAGCAACAAAACAATTTAAACAAATTGCTGAAAACAGCGGCTATTATTCAGTGAAAGCCAAAGAGATTTTGAAAAGGATGGATTAATTATTTTATAGGTAATAAATGATTGATCTCCTATTATATGATTAGCTAAAAATCAGACAATCGTGGTTAATATTTTGCTTATTAAATACAGGTTTGAAAAATAGGATTGAAACAGAAGAAGGTGCTGGCAAACAGCCTTCTGTTTTAGAAATTAGTATTGTTCAATTTTAAAAGCAAAAATATGATGTTGAAAAAAATCTTGTACAAACTAATTGTTTATTTTTCAGTAAGTAGTGTGAGAGGAAATAAGAATAATATAAAAGGAACTCAGATAAATAATGCTGAATCATGTGAGCAGCTCGTAGAAAAAGTCAGAAGGCTGGAGAGTATTATAGAAGAAAAATCAAAAATATCAGATGATCTGAGATCTACATTTCTAAAAAATGTCTATCATGAGATCAGAACGCCCATGAATTCAATAGTGGGATTTACTAATCTCCTGGAACAGAAAGATATTACTGATATTGATAAAACAAAATTCACTGAAAATATAAGGAAGAGCAGCAAGGATTTTTTAAGGCTGATTGATGACCTTGTTGAAGCATCCCTTCTTGACTCCGGAGAGTATAAAGTTAAAAAGGGAGAATTTAGCTTATCCAGGCTGATGAATGACTTATATGACTGCTTTGCTGATAAAAATTACATTCGGCTAAATAAGCATAATATATCACTGGTGCAAAATCCCGATTCAAAATTTACGGCACTTAAAATCTATTCTGACAGGAATATGCTTTTCGGTATTATGTCAATGTTAATATCAAATGCGTTCAAGTTTACTAAAAAGGGAATTATTGAATTCGGATACAGGGTGATAGATAATCACAACTTAATGTTTTTTGTTAAGGATACGGGTATGGGTGGATTAGGTAAGGGAGACAGTTCCGTTTTTAATAGTTTTACAAAGTCAGATCACTGCTTTGAACGTGCCAACAAAGGATTCGGACTTGGCCTGAATATTGCAAAAAGCAAAGTGGAGCTACTGAAGGGTGAAATATGGGTAGAATCAAATGAATTAAAAGGCACAACATTTAAATTCACTATACCTGTAGAAACGCCGGATGAAAAAAAAACAGATGAAAGGAATACAAAAAATATATTTAAAAAAGCAATTTTTAAAAATTAGACCTTAACCGGCCTGTTAATAGCAATACCTGATTTTATTAATTTTTTAAGGAGTTTTTAAATTTACAACAACTCTATATGTTCCCTCCATGATAAGCTGGTTGTAAAAAACAAGCTTGTTGAATCAAGTAAATTATTTTTCTTATATTGGTGTAAAAAAACCATCCATAAAATATACTGTAGTTAAATATAATGTTAAAATTCCCTTTCTATAAACAATTAGATGCTATGGACTGCGGTCCTGCCTGCTTAAGGATGATAGCCAGATTTTATGGTAAAAGTTATTCTTTACAATTTCTGCGGGAGAAATGTTATATATCCCGCGAGGGAGTATCCTTGCTGGGAATTAGCGAAGCAGCAGAAGCAATGGGGATGCATACAATAGGAGTAAAGATTACGTTTGAGCAGCTTAACAATGATGTCATTCTCCCGTGTATCGTTCATTGGCAGCAAAACCATTTTGTTGTCGTTTATAAAATCAGTAAAGACAAGGTATATATTGCTGATCCTGCAACCGGACTTATAAAACTTAGTAAGGATGAGTTTCTTAAAGACTGGATTGGGACCGTTAAGGATAGCAGAGAGATGGGAATATCTTTATTGCTGGAAACAACACCGGATTTCTATAAGCAGCATGATGAACAAATAAATAAAGGTAATTTCAGTTTTCTGCTGTCATATTTAAGACCATATAAAACCCTTATTTACCAGTTAATTACAGGCATCCTGCTAAGCAGCCTGCTACAGCTTGTTTTTCCATTCTTATTCCAGTCACTTATTGACAAGGGTGTCTTCCTTGAAGATATACCATTTATGTATATAGTATTTATAGCCTGGATAGTATTAATATTAGGACGGGTGGCCGTTGATTTTATCCGGAACTGGATTTTGCTTCACCTGGGAACAAGGACAAATATTTTCCTCATATCTGACTTTTTAATTAAACTGATGAAACTTCCTGTGTCATTCTTTGATACTAAAATGATAGGCGACCTGATACAGCGGATAGGTGATCATAAAAGAATAGAGACTTTCCTTACAATTACGCTTTTAAATCTTTTTATAGCTGTTATAAGTCTTGTTATTATGGGAATCGTCCTGGCAATATTCAATGTCAGAATATTTCTCATTTTCCTTATTGGCAGCCTGCTATATATCGGTTGGGTTTCATTATTTATGAGGAAAAGGAGGGACCTCGACAACAAAAGGTTTACCCAGTTATCAAGTAACCAGAGTAACATTATCCAGCTAATAACGGGCATGCAGGAGATAAAACTGAATAATTGTGAAAAGCAGAAAAGATGGGAGTGGGAGAGTGTACAGGCAAGTATTTTCCGCATAAATATCAAAAGTCTTACACTTCATCAATATCAACAGGTTGGAGCGCTCTTCTTCAATGAGATAAAAAATGTTCTGATAATCGTATTTGCGGCATTTCAGGTTATTCACGGCCATTTAACACTTGGTACAATGGTTGCAGTATCTTATATTCTCGGCCAGTTAAGCGGGCCTCTTGAACAAATGATAGAGTTTTTTCATACAACACAGGATGCAAAAATAAGCCTTGAACGTTTAGGTGAGATACATAAAAAAGATGATGAGGAACCTGCTGACGGCACCTTTGTAAGTGAGCTGCCTGAGATAAGGGATATAGTGGTTTCTGATTTATCATTTCAGTATGAGGGCCCCCATTCTCCTTTTGCGCTAAAAGATATAGACCTTCATATTGAAAAGAATAAAGTTACTGCAATTGTCGGTACCAGCGGAAGTGGTAAAACTACCCTTGTTAAGTTATTGCTGGGTTTCTATCCTCTGACAAGCGGCTATATAAAGATAGGTGACCTGAACCTCAGAAATCTAAGTCAGAGATACTGGAGGCAGAACTGCGGCGTTGTTATGCAGGATGGCTTTATTTTTTCCGATACAATAGCAGGAAACATTGCTGTTTCTGATGAGAAGATCGATAAACAAAGGTTACTTTATGCTGTAAAGATGTCAAATATTCAGGATGCAATTGAATCATTACCACTTAGTTATAACACAAAAATAGGCGCTGAAGGAATTAAATTAAGCCAGGGCCAGCATCAGCGCATATTAATCGCACGTGCCATATACAAAAATCCTGATTACATTTTTCTTGATGAGGCAACTAATGCACTTGATGCAAATAATGAGAAAATAATACTGGGTAATCTTGAAGAATTCTTCCAGGGACGTACGGTTATTATTGTTGCTCATCGGTTAAGTACCGTAAAAAATGCCGATAACATCGTTGTACTGGAAAAAGGGAAAATTGTAGAGCAGGGGAAACATGAAGAACTGACAAAAAAGAGAGGCGCATATTATGATCTTGTTAAGAATCAACTTGAGTTAGGAGTCTAGATATCTGATTATCGTATTAAAACAATTCACTGATGTTAACAAAGAAAGAAAAGCAGGAAGCAGAAAAAATTGAGATAAGAAGTGATGAGGTCAGGGAAATTCTCGGGCAGGTTCCCAGGTGGGTCATAAGATGGGGAACATCAGTGATATTTGTCGTTGTTGTTATTCTGATCATAGGAAGCGGGTTATTTAAATACCCTGAAATTCAACTGTCAACTATCATTCTTACTACTAAAAACCCGCCGGCAAAATTAATTGCCAAGACTGATGGAAAAATTGTAAGTCTTTTTGCTGAAGATAAACAGAAGGTCATGGCAGGCGATCATATTGTTCTTATCGAATCAGCAGCAAATTACAGGCATGTTATTGAGATTGAAGAACAGCTGAAGGATTTCAGGATTAATATTGAGAATGAGAAGTACCTGGACTTTAGCAAAAATTATACTCTTGGAGAGATTCAGTTATATCTGGCATCATTCCAAAAAAGTTATCAGGACTACCTGAAGTTTATAAATCTGAATTATCATCAGAAAAAGATACAGGGAATAAGGCAGGAGCTGGGGAAATATGACGTTTTTTATACACGGCTTAATGAGCAGTCAGCGGTATTAAAGAGAGAACTGGCACTGACTGGAAAACAATTTGCCAGAGATTCGACATTATTCGGGCAAGGTGTTATTTCTTCATCTGACTATGAAGGATCTGAAAGTAATCTGCTTAAAAAGGATTATGCATACAGGAATACACATACTGAGCTTGCAGCGGCCAGGATTGAAATTGAAAAGCTCAATCAGAAGATCGTGGATATGGAGTTGGACTATGCCAATAAAAAAAGCGAAAAACAACATATACTATTTGAAACGTTTGACAGGCTGATCGCAGAAATTGATATCTGGAAACAAAAGTACCTTTTAATAACACCTGTTGAAGGCATGGTAACCTTTAACAAGTTCTGGAGTGAGAACCAGAACGTTAGTGAAGGAGAAGCAGTGTTAACGGTATTACCCTTAACAACAGGCGATATCGTTGGAAAGATAAACCTATCAGTGCAGGGGGCAGGCAAAGTCAAATGCGGGCAAAAGGTCAATATCAAATTTACCAGCTATCCGCATATGGAATTCGGTATGGTAAGGGGAGAGGTAACTTCAATATCTCTTGTTCCCGAAAAGAATTTTTATGCTGCTGAAGTGAAACTAACAAACGGCATGGTGACAAATTACGGGTATAAAATAGACTTTCAGCAGGAAATGCCGGGTATGGCTGAAATTATTACCGACGATATGAGCTTGCTCAGAAGAATATTCAATCCTGCAAAATCACTTATCCGAAGACAAGGCAGGGATTAATAAAAAAACGCCCGTTAAGGGCGCTTTTTTAATAAAGACTAAACACTTATGAAAAAAGCCTGATGCTCCTAAATATATTGATTAATTATTGCTTCATACAGCTCCTGCTTTGCACTTGTTTGTTTTGGCTCACCGCTTTTTATCGCCAGTTCCCGCAATTTCTCAAGACTTAGCTTACCATCCTCGAAAGCTTTACCATCACCGCTGTCAAATGAAGCATAACGTTGTTTTCTCAATTTTTTATATTCAGATTTCCCCAACATTTCAACGGCAATCAGCATAGCCCGTGCAAATGAGTCCATACCTGCAATATGTGCGATAAAAATATCGTCCAGATCTGTTGACTGGCGCCTTGTTTTGGCATCGAAATTCACACCGCCGGTTGTAAATCCTCCTGCTTCTATAATAACAAGCATCGTTTCTACCAACTCAAAAATATTAATAGGAAACTGGTCAGTATCCCATCCATTTTGATAATCTCCCCTGTTTGCATCAATACTACCCAATAAGCCTGCATCGGCAGCACATTGAAGTTCATGCTGGAAAGTATGTCCTGCAAGTGTGGCATGGTTAACCTCAATATTTAATTTAAAGTCACCTGCAAGTCCGTACTTATTAAGAAAACCTATAACAGTCTCTGTATCAAAATCATACTGATGCTTCGTAGGTTCCATAGGTTTTGGTTCGATCAGGAAGGTACCTTTAAAGCCATTCTTCCTTCCATAATCTTTTGCCATTGTCAGGAATTTTGCCAGATGTTCTTTTTCTCTTTTCATATTTGTGTTAAGCAAAGACATATAGCCTTCACGTCCACCCCAGAAAACATAATTTTCACCTCCCAGCTCAATAGTCGCATCAATAGCATTTTTTACCTGTGTACCCGCATAACATAAAACATTAAAATCAGGATTTGTTGCTGCCCCGTTCATATACCTGGCGTGTGAAAAAACATTCGCAGTGCCCCATAATAGTTTTACACCTGAGGCTTTTTGCTTTTCTTTTGCATATCCAACCATTTTCTGAAGCCTGGCTTCCGATTCTGAGATTGAATCGCCTTCACTTACCAGATCAAAATCATGAAAACAGTAGAAAGGTATACCCATTTTTGTCATAAATTCAAATGCCGCATCCATTTTGTCTTTGGCTCTCTCAACCGGATCCGTTTTTTCATCCCATGGAAAATTCTTTGTTCCTGCAGGCCCGAAGGGATCTCCTCCGTTACCGCATAATGTATGCCAGTATGCCATAGCAAACCTGAAATATTCTTTCATAGTTTTGCCGGCAACTACTTTATTTTCATCATAGTACCTGAAAGCTAAAGGATTCCTTGATTCCTTTCCTTCGTATTTAACCTTTCCGATTCCCGGAAAAAATTCTTTATTTCCTGCTATATAATCCATATTTACTTGTTTATTATATTATCTGTAAAATGCTTGTATAAGCCTGCCAATGTGTTCAATGATAAATAGTGATCCCAAAATTTAAAAGCGTAAAAATATGAATAAAAGATTAATAATAAAAGGTAAACGTAATAAATACGTTAACTTTTATTAACAAATGATTACCTGTCATGTTAACAAAGAAGATTTGCTTTTGTTTAATCTGTAATTTTTTTGGAATTGATGCAATATGTTAAAGGCTCAATTTAACCTATTCTCCTGTTTAATACTTCCAGCCAGCTGTTATAGGCATCAATATAAAGTTGTTGATTTTTTATATCAGGCCTGATCTCTGCGATCTTGTTCAGGTTGCTGAATGCTTCATCATATGAACCGTAAATTTTTGATCCTATTCCTGCACCTCTTGCGGCGCCGATCGATCCGTCAGTATCATAGAGTTCTATTGCGGCCCCTGTAATTCCGGACAGGGTATTTCTGAAAATTTCGCTAAGGAACATGTTACCATGGCCGGCCCTAATGATATTAGGTTTTATACCAATATTTTCTATAATATCAAGTCCGAATTTTAATGCAAAGACTATACCTTCCTGCGCCGCACGCAACAGATGCTCTTTAGTATGTATGTTGAAATTTATGTTTGTGAATGTACTTCCTATATTTTTATTCATTAATAATCTTTCGGCCCCGTTGCCAAAGGGAAGGATATACAGGTTGTCGCTTCCTACAGGTATTTTGGCTGCCATCCGGTTCATATCGTTATAGTCTGTGTCATTCGCAACATTGTGTTTAAGCCATGAATTCAGGATACCTGTTCCGCTGACACACAACAGTACCCCTAACCGTGGGTTGTCAGCTGAATGATTTACATGTGCGAAAGTATTTACTCTTGATTTGGGTTCATATTTAATTTTTTCACTTATGCCATATATAACTCCGGAAGTGCCTGCCGTAGCAGCAATCTCACCAGGATTGAGCACATTCAGTGAAAAAGCGTTATTAGGCTGGTCGCCTGCCCGGTAATTTACCGAAATGTTTGTTGATAAGCCCAGTTCTTCCGCTGCTGCTTTTGATAGTTTTCCCTGTTCTGAAAAAGTATTTACTACATCGGGAATCATATCCTTATCTATTCCCAGGTTATCGAACACAAAGTCAGCAGGTTCATTATTCCGGAAATCCCAGAGAATTGCTTCCGATATTCCGGATATTGTTGTTCTGATCTCACCTGTAAGCTTCATGGCAACATAATCACCCGGAAGCATGATTTTATGGATCTTGCTGTAAATACCAGGCTCATTATCCCTGACCCATTTGAGTTTTGTAGCTGTAAAATTTCCGGGAGAATTCAACAGGTGTTCAAGGCATTTTTCTTTTCCTATATCATTAAAAGCTTTATCTCCTATTTCCACTGCGCGGCTGTCGCACCATATTATTGAAGGCCTTAGCACATTATGATTCTTATCAACTATTACGAGCCCATGCATCTGATAAGAAATACCTATGCTTTTAATATCATCCGCGCTGACCCCTGACTCATTAAGAACATCTTTTAATGACAGTTTCAGATTTTCCCACCAAACCTGCGGATCCTGCTCTGCCCATTCAGGATGCTTTGCAATAATACTCATCTCTTTTTTCGGGTGGAATGAAGTTCCGACACACTTGCCTGTTCCTGCTTCGATTAAGCTGGCTTTTACTGATGAGCTTCCAACATCAAATCCTAGTAAATACATATTCTGTTCCTTATTTTAATTATTAATTGGTTTATTATTTTAAATTAAATTCATACAATAAATCCTGTATGGACCTTATTTATATCATTATCATTAAATTTTTCTTTGTTAAAGATATATAATCTTGCAGGCTTATGAGTTACACCGGTTTGTTTTTCATTTAAAGGGATAATATATTCAAGCTTGCTGATCTTTTTTCTAAAGTTTCTGTTGTCCAGTTCAAATCCCAGTATAACTTCATATATCTTTTGCAGTTGGTTTAATGTGAATTTTTCAGGGAGAAGTTCAAAGCACAGGGGATCGGTTAAGAATTCCTTCTGCAGGGTCAACAGGCCCGAATTAACAATTTTGTTATGGTCAAACACCAGTTCCGGAATATTTCCAACAGAATACCATTTCGCGTCATACACAATTGACAATTTGGTTCTGCGGCTCATATTAAGCTTAATTAACGAGTAATAGGCAATTGTTACTACACGGTCAATATCTGATAAGCCGGATGTGTTCCTTAACCAGTTGAGATCCTCTTCAGGGCTTAATCTGTCAGGATTATCAAATACTCCGAATTGTTTAAGGTAGATTTTTTCAAGGCCTGTGTATTCTTTCAGAATACGCCTTGCCGATTCATTAAGGGCTTCCCTTTTAATTATTAAATCGCCCGGTAATTTGAGTTTACTGGCGTTCTTACTGGTATTAACTGCCATATCTCTTTTTACAAGCAATACTTTCAGTCTGCTGTTGTCAAAGCCAAATATTACGCAATCAACAGATATATGAGGATTTAAAGCTCTTTCCATATATGTTTTAATGTCCCTAAAATATAAATAAGAACCTTCAAAAACAAACTAAAGGATTGACTTATTTACATAATAATTAACAATGTGTAAAGAATTCCCTGTTTATGCAGGTTATCTTTTTAATAAAAAAGAAAGTCCGTAGCCAGAGACTACGGACAAACCAACTATTTAACTAATCAATTAATAATAATACTAACTTTCAATATTATATCATTTAGGCACAATACGAACATTGTCAATACAAATTTTAACCGGATAATATTCTCCGCTATCATTAGCCCCAAATACCATCATTGTTAAGTTTGTAAGTATTGATAAATCACTTATAGGATTCGATCCTATTTCATCTGTTTCCGGATCACCTTTGTCAAAAGTGAATTCTGACAGTGGAATAGACATTGTAATCCAGCCATCAGTAGTATATGGTCCCTCAAGCCATGGCATCCACCGTGCATGCGAAGGTCTGGGATTAGAATCACGGCCATGGCCGTTACCATATATTGTCATGTAGATTTCCATTTTTACATTATACCATTCTATTGGAACATTCACTTCAAAGCGGAAGATAAGTTCATTTACCAGTCCTGTGGCCAGGGGAACGTCTCTTCCAATATCTTCTGCCAGGTGTTGTATTGACAGGGAGTTTTCCCAGTCCCATCCGCTAACTTCATCAGATATAATAGTAACATAATTTCCTGAGCAGGGTGCCGGATCCGGTAATGAGTCGGCATATACAATAGGCGCCGTCCATGTCCATGTTGTGTGAAGCAGTGAATCAAAATCGAGAATAACGTTTGTTGTATCACGGAAAAGGAAGGGCGATGACACGATACCAAAGTTAGTACGCACCTTTATCTTACCGGGCTGGGCACCTTCGGGAACCGTGACTGCCAAACTTGTCTGCGTTAATGAAGTAACCGTTCCTTCAACATCACCTGGAAATATTACTGTTGTCGGTTCATAGAAGAATTCGCCCGTTAAATATGCAGTACCTCCGGCAGGAACATATTCACATTTTATTGAATATATTTCAGGTCCTGAAGGGTCGAGAGAAAAATCATAATATAAGATATAACCGTCATTGAACTTAATTGTCAGCTTGTTATTTTCCTCCAGCGGATCTACTTTAGGAACACTTACCAGTATGCTTTTGTCAGTTACATATGTAGGTGTAAGGTTAGCCTCCTGGTCGTTGAACCAAATTTCTATGGCACCCCCGAGATTCTCACCTATAATGGCTATTAATTTTCCTTTGGCAGCCGAAGTAATAGTGGAATCGGCATTTCCTGTGGTTCTTATATAACTTATGGATGGAGTACCTCCCTCATCCTTCTTTTCACAGGATATCAGAATTGCCCCAACAATAAATGCCGGTATTGCTAAAAGTGATATATGTTTAATAAGTGTTTTCATTTTTTCAGTTTTTATAGTTTACACATTTATCATTATTCTGACCCATATTCCACAGCTGGCTCACTAAGTAAGGGATTTATGAGTATTTCCGATGCGGGTATAGGTAAAAATATTTGTGATTCATGTATTACAATTGAATCTTCAGGTGCATTTAATTCCCAGCTATCCCATGTATTTTTATCCTCAGTGCCATCAATTTGTGTGTATGTATAGCCTCTTTTCTGGGTGTTGATAAAGTAAATTGCAGCATCGGGATCCCTGTAATAATAACGTTTCAGATCAAACCAGAACATGCTTTCAAGGCAGAATTCCACGCGCCTTTCTTTTAATATATCAAGGAATGTAATGCTTGTTTTTAATTCCAAATCGGCCCTTGTACGAATAGCGTTAAAATATCCCAGGGCCGTAGCATCGCTGGTTGAGCTGTTTGCGCCCAGTACTGCTTCTGCATAAATAAGATATACATCAGCCAGGCGAAGCATATACTGGTTAATACCGGCATCCTGATCGGTGCCCACCTTTCCGTTTGTATCGTCTGAACTTCCAACAACGAACTTTTTCAGGTGATTAAGCACCTGGTTTGGCGATTCCAGCGGACTATCGGCATTATCAGGGTTCTCTGTCTCGAAATTATATGTGTATCCGCCGTTTGCCACATTAATTTCAGGATAAAAGTTACCCAGTGTCATAAATATTGCAGGCTGGCGCTCATCCGAATCTTCCATATTAATTCTGAAGTCGTAGGTTACACCTTTTCCGCCCCCCCATTGCTGATCTGCAATAATGCTGCTGCGCGCCCAGTTTGTATTGCGGCTACTGCCTAAAGCGTAACCTCCCTTCATCCACTGAAGGGCAAAAAGCGACTCGTCATTGTTATTGTTTTCAATAAGGAAGAGATCATAATAATCCGGCATAAGCTCGAGGCCGCTCAATGTTATTACACTGTCGGCATACTCTTTTGCCAGGGTAAAGTATGATCCCGAATTCGCATCAGTCAGGTCCTGAGCCATAGTGATGTAAAGCTTTGCAAGCATTCCTTTTGCTGACCATTCGGTAACACGTCCCGGATCATCCACGGCTTTAAGGTGTGCGGAGGCAAATTCAAGGTCGGTTTTAATAAACTCGCAAAGGCTTGAGCGTGTATTCCTGGGAAGCATAGTGTTATTTGCAGATACCAGCTCCGTGGAGTTTTCAACAATGGGTACTTCACCCCAGTACTCGGCAAGAATAAAATAAGCTGCTGCACGTATGAACCTTGCTTCGCCCAGGGCCTGATTGATAACTTCCCCTGATACACCGTTATCCGAAGCTATTCGTGGCATATCGTTAATAACGGAATTTGCATATGTCACAACACGGAACAGGCTCTTCCATCCGGCTGACAGATATGAGTTACCTTCATTATAGGTAAAGTAAAAGAACTGCCCTTCCTGGTCATATGTATAATGGATATTACCTGACATACAGTCGCCTGCAAGCCAGGAGAACTTATCATCAAAAGCAAACCAGGGGAATCCATATAATAAAGCAGTTCCTGCTCTAACCTCGTCTTCATTATTGTAGTAGCCGTCAGCCGTTAGTCTGTCCTGGGGTGTGAGATCAAGAAAATCTTCGCTGCAGTTACCCAGTAAGAGTATAACGGCAAGAATCAGTATATGTTTAACAAATTGTTTCATAAGATATAGTTTTTTCTGTTGGTTGAATAAATTGAATTATAAATGTTAAAAATCTACATCAACACCGAATGTATACATTCTTGGCGTAGGGTAACGTCCCATATCAATATTCTGCATTCTTGAATTCTGGTTGAAAGCCCCTATTTCAGGATCATAACCTGAGTAATTTGTAAAGGTGTAAAGATTCTGCATGTTTACAAATACTCTCAGTCTTGCGATCTTTGCCTTCTGTGTAATTCCGGCAGGCAGTGTATATGCAAGGCTTAC
The DNA here is from genome assembly GCA_964495025.1 of uncultured Bacteroidales bacterium. GTDB lineage: Bacteria > Bacteroidota > Bacteroidia > Bacteroidales > UBA10428. The sequence goes on from CAZBUF010000162.1 coordinate 13,822, forward strand.
ATTCTGTATACGCAGGTATGAGCCGTCTTCAATGAACCGGTCCGACATCCTGTTGTTTCTGTTGACATCATTGGTTGCAAATCGTGCCATATCTGTTCCGGGATTGGCAAGAATCACGTTTGCCGGATCAGTAGCAGAACCTTCAGGATCAAGCAGCAAATAACGGGAGCGGTTGCTTACCGTTGCTGCCTGGTTGCTGTACGGACTTGTTTGACCTTCGATCTGTACCCTTGAATAGTTCAGGATATCAGCTCCATAAGAGCCCTGCAGGTAAACAGCCAGGTCAAACGGGCCGAAAGAAACAGAGTTGTTTATTCCGAATGTAAAATCAGGGTTAGGATCTCCGATTATCGTCTGATCATCTGTGTTGATTACAGTATCTTCATTTAAATTCTTGAATTTAATATCTCCGATCCATACGCCTGCGGTTCTGTCCGCAAGATTCGTGCCATTAGGATTTTCTGCAGTAACTGATTCAGGATCCCTCACCTGTACCGCATGATCAAGTATTTCCTGTTCATTTTCAAAGATTCCTTCTGTGACATATCCGTAGAAAACACCAAGGGGCTCACCGATTTTTGTCATTGTCACTGTCTGGAACTCGCTGTACCAGTATAAACTTCCCCAGTATATTTTATTGGGATCATCAAGTTCTTTTACCTTGTTCCTGTTAAGCGAGAAGGATACGTTTGTTATCCAGCTAAGCCTTCCTTTTGAAATGTTATGGGTTGTAAGTGAAAGGTCAATACCCTTGTTCTCCATTTTCCCTACATTAACATAAGGAGCCTGGATATCCTCATATGATGAGCCTCCAAGGTAGCTTGGTACTGATATCTGGAGCAACATATCCTCAGTTTGTTTATCATACATATCAACAGTAAAGTCAATACGGCCGTTAAGCATTGACAGGTCAAGGCCGACGTTATACTGAGCTGTTGCTTCCCATTTAAGCATCGGATTGGATATCTTTTCCATTCTGTAGCCGGTACCAAAAGGAGTATCCTGAGTAACCATGGATGAACCGTACAAATAGTTATTTATTGCCTGGTTCCCTACAAGTCCATACCCGATACGAAGTTTCATATTTCTTATAAAGTTGATATTCTCCATAAAGCTTTCGTTACTTATACGCCATGCAAATGAACCTGAAGGGAAATAACCCCATCTGTTTTCAGGTCCGAATTTTGACGAACCGTCGGCTCGCAGTGTGAAAGTTGCCAGGTAGCGTTCATCATAATTATAGTTAAAACGTCCGAAATAAGATGCTATGGAAGAAGCATCTTTCCAACCGTCTGTTCTTGAGGTGGTGTTTTCACCCTGACTGAATACATGGATATCATTTGATGCAAATTTCTCCTTTGTGACAACTGTTCCCTGCCAGCTTGATTTTTGTGATTCAGTCCCTGCCATGGCAGTTAATTTATGACGTTCAGCCACGGTAAGATTATAAGTGACAAAATTTTTCCAGATCCAGAAAAAGTTATTTTCGTCACGCTGCCGCATCTTATTCAGGTTATTTATTATTGCCCCGAACTGGTAGGTAGGATGAAAAGATATATTTAGTGAATTATTATTGTCAAGTGCCAGTTCGGTTCTGAAATTCAAGCCTTTGACCACCTCAAAACTCCCATATACATTGGCCATTATACGTTCCCTGTCGAGGGTATTATTACGTAACAAAGCCAGTGCAACAGGATTATAATTTGATCCTGCATATGTAACATCAGGACCGGCATATTCACCGTCAAGATTTTTGACAGGTATATCAGGCTGCATCAATAATGCGTTCATTATTACACCATCACCTCCGTCATTAAGAGTAATTTTTTCGCTTGTTTTGGCATATGAAAGATTACCTCCTATTTTAATCCAGTCTTTGACCTGGTTGTCGAGGTTAATGCGGCCTGTAAAACGATCAAAGCCGGAACCTATGATTATACCATCCTGGTTAAAGTAACCTCCTGTAATGGCATACTGTGTGGTCTCATTGCCCCCGATCAGTGACACCTGGTGGCTTTCGCTCCATGCAGGCTCAAACACTTCATCCTGCCAGTCGGTTCCCGATCCTAGAATGCTCGGGTCAAGGTATCTCTCATTTGGTGTCTGGTCAAGCTCTTCCGCTATCTGTACCTGGTAATCGGCAAACTCCGGAAGGTCCATCATATCCAGTTTTTTTGGAAGGGTTTGTAAACCATAGTACATATTGTATGTTATTTTTGATTCTCCTGCCTTTCCACGTTTGGTAGTTATAAGCACAACGCCGTTTGCTGCCCTTGAGCCGTAGATAGCTGAAGCTGAAGCATCTTTCAATACCTCAATACTGACAATATCATTGGGATTAATTGTTGATAGGGGATTGACCCTGTTCTGTCCGTTGGCACCCCCGGCCCAGTCGAAGCCTGCTACTGTTGCTCCGTCACCCTGAAAGGGAATACCGTCAATCACATAAAGAGGCTCGCTTGAGCCGGTAATAGAATTTGCCCCGCGAATTCTAACGGATGCTGCACCACCTGGCTGCCCGGAGTTTTGTGTTACCTGCACACCGGCAATGCGCCCCTGCAGTGCCTGGTCAATATTTGTTGAGATCGAGCTCCTTAATGTTTCCTCATTAATAGATACAACGGCTCCCGTCAAATCACTCTTCTTGCTCGAGCCGTATCCTATGACCACTACCTCATCCAGTTTCTGGATATCTTCAATAAGCTGCATGTCTATGTTAGTCTGCCCTGCAACATTCATCTCTTCAGAGAGATATCCGATAAAAGAGAATACAAGCACAGCATTTTCATTCGTAAGAGTAATGGAATATTCTCCGTTAACATTTGTAACAGTACCGTTTGTTGTCCCTTTTTCAACAACATTAACTCCGGGAAGCGCTTCACCACCGGCTCCCGAATTAACCTTACCCGTTACGGTTATTTGTTGCTGATTGCTTTTAAGGGCCGGAGTAATAACAATAAGATCATTGTCCAGAATTGCATATTTTATATCCGCATCTCCGGTGATCTGGTCCAGCACCTTATTAATAGTCGAATTCTTCACATTTATTGAGGCCATCTTATTTTCAACGGTCTCATTTCTGTATAGAAACCTGAAATTGCTCTGATGTTCAATTTCCTTGATTATTTCAACTATTGGTGCGTTACTCTCAGAAAGTGTAAGCTTTGCTTTCTGTGAATAATTTCCAGCAGTTACATGCATAATGCCTGTTACCAGAAACAGGCAAACCAGCATAATTGCTGTATGCATTTTCTTTGCGCTTTGTGTAAAAAATCTTTTGCGCTTTTTACCAGGTTTTTTCATAGTGTTTTCTGATTATTAGGTTTAATAAAAGTTATTTTTTTTTATTACCTGAAGAAACAATTTTTATAATGTTCTTATTTATACTGAACTCAAAAGGTGTTGCAAGTTTGAGCGCGTTTAATGCCTGCTCCACAGTTTCTTTTTCAAATTTCCCTGTATACCTGTAGTTATATATCGCTGTATCTTCAAGTTGTATGTCAACGTCAAACCATCTTTCGAGTTTTGGTAAAAGCCCTTTAAAAGGCTCGTTGCTAAATATCAGCTTATTATCCTTCCATGAAGTTATGGGTTCAGGATCGACTTTTTCAATTATCCTGATTTTTTGTATAGGCCTGGGAGCAAGTTTCTTCTGAGAAATATCATAAAGAGCAAGTTTTCCTGAAGTTCTTGTAAAAGTTGCCTTTTGATTCGGATGAAGGGTAATGTTCATTTTCTGGTCTTTTACAGTATTTATTTCTTCAATTTCAATAAGACCCGTAATTAGTGTTGTTTCAACAAAGTCTTCCTCCGGGTATGATTTTACATTAAACCTTGTACCCAATACCCTGATATTTATGTCAGAAGTTTTTACAATAAAAGGTTTATTCTTATTTTCAGCAACATCAAAGAAAGCTTCTCCCTCAAGGTATACTTCACGTTTTTCAGTATTTGAATAATCGGAGTATGTTAGTTTACTGCCCGAATTTAACCATATTTTAGTATTATCCGAAAGTGTAATCTGAGTTTTTGAACCGACAGGCACGTTTATTTCATTAATAGTGGGAGCAGAGACGGGTTTTTGATAGATAACAAAGTGAAAAACGGCGAATGCAAGAATCACAGCTGAAATAAACACAGCAGCATATCCTGATAATTTAACGAAAAGATGATAAGTTTTTGATTTTGTATCAACACTAAAATCTTTAAATGAATCTTCCAACTCAGGAGTAATCTCCAACTTAGATTTCAGTTCATTCAGTAAATGCCGGGAATCAGCCTTTGGCTTTTTCATGGGTGATTGATCCCATTTTTTATAAAACCAGGCAGTAACCTGCGCCTCATCTGTTTCTTTATTTATCAAATCAAACAACTTTTTTGTTTCTTCACCTGATATTCGGTTACTTAAATATTTTTCAAACAAATCAATAATATTTTGCTTATTACTTAAATATGCCATTTGTTATTTATAATATTCACCTTAAAACACTTTTTCCGTGAAAGAAATAAAAAAATAAAAATATAATATATTTTTTATAAACCGGGTCGCCTGTCATGAATGGTCATTTTCTATTATCAATATTAATAAAATCTTTTATTTTTTCCCTGATAAAGTCAAGTGCATTTCTTATCTGTGTATCAACAGTATTTTCTGAGATATTCAATTTCTTTCCTATTTCTTTGTATGTAAGGCCTTCATTGCGGCTTAAACAAAAGATCTGTTTCCTGCGCGGAGGCAGTTTGTTTATTATCTCATTAAGGATATTACTTATTTCCTTAAAGTCAAGGTCAATATCAGTTTTATTCTCAATACTGTCATTCCGGTAAATGATATATTCCTTATATACTTTCTCATTTATACTTTTTCTCAGATGATTATACAGTTTATTCTTTGCTATCTTGAATAAATAGCCATAAAATGAGCGGTTTACATCAATTCTTCCCCTGTTTGCCCATATCTCCATAAAAATATTCTGGACAAGTCCTTCGGATTCCTCTTTATTCCTAAGAGTTTTAAAGCAGAAATAATAAAGTTTCTTATGATATTTCAGAAAGAGTAATTCAAAAGCCTTTGGATTACCTAACTTCAGATGATTGATCAATATTAAATCTTCCCTTATTACCATTAATAATCAGGAATATTATTTAAGGCGTAATTATAAATTATTCCCAATATTATAAAAAAAAAGGTAATTTAATAAACAGGTTTGTGTAAGGGAAGGCTAAAAGTAAAGGAGCTGCCCTTTCCTTTTTCACTAAAAACATTGATCCTGCCTCCATTCTTTTCAACAAATTCTTTGCAGATAATTAATCCCAGCCCTGTACCTGATTCTCCTGATGTGCCTGTAGTAGAATAATATGAATCGATTCTGAATAATTTATCCAGATTTTCCTTGTTGATACCGGTACCGTTATCACTTATAGTTATTTCAACCTGTTTATCGTTTGCATGGCATGCTATTTCCACTGTACCGTTAGGTCTGGTAAATTTTATTGCATTACTGATAAGATTTCTGATAACTGTAGTAATCATATTTTTATCGGCATATGCTATATTATTCTCCTTAACATGCGACTTAAGTTTAATATGTTTCTTCTCAGCATTTATGTTATGAAGGTCAATAGTGGATTTTACTATCTCGCAGATATTAATATTTTCAGGTGTAAATTTGATCTTATCGGTTTGTGTCCTTGCCCATTGCAAAAGATTTTCAAGCAGGCTGAACGCTGATTCTGAGGAAATATTAATTAATTCGAGGAGATCAATTTTCTGTGTATCACCCATCTTTTTAAAATCTTTTCTTAGTAATTCTGAGAAACCGATAATGGCATGGAATGGATTTTTCAGGTCATGAGCAATAATAGAAAAGAATTTATCTTTCGTTTTGTTAAGTCTTTCAAGCTCTTCGTTAACCCGCTGAAGATTTTCAGTTTGTATCGCCAGTTCTTCCGATTGCATTTGAATTTCCTCCTGGCGTTCTTCAAGAAGCTGATTTATTTCCTGCAGGTCTTCGGACTTTCTTCTGAGTTCCTTTTCAACATTTTTAAGTCTTGTTATATCACGGCCAATACCGACGATGCCAACAACTTTACCTTCTTTGTTTTTAAGGGGCACTTTAGTTGTGGATATTATAACTCTGTTTCCCTGCTCATCCAAACCCGGTTCCTCATAATTAATTTTTGGCTTACCTGATTTAATAATTGTCTGTTCATCATTATAAAAACGGCTGGCAAGCTCATATGTGTAAAAATCAAAATCAGTTTTACCGACAAGGTTCTTTGGCACCGTACCCATCACTGCAGCCACTTTTTTATTGCCCACAATAAACCTGCTTTGCTGGTCTTTAATATATATTACATCAGGCATATTGTCAATTAAGGTATTAAGCTGGTTTCTCTCATCAAATAGTGACTCCCGCACCTTCTCTTCAAGTTCGAATTTTTCAAGTCTGTATTTTTTAATCCTGCTGATAACAATCAGAATTAATATTCCGGTTGCAATAATAACAACCAGAAACATAAACCAGATGTTTTTCCACAAGGGGCGGGAAATTACAATTGATATGGATGTACCTTCTTCATTCCAGTTTCCGTCTTCATTTGATGCTATAACTTTGAACAGGTATCTGCCATATTTGAGATTCGTATAATTTGCATACCTGCGTGTTGCATCTGTTGCAATCCAGTCAGGATCATAACCTTCCAGTTTATATTTATACTTATTCTTTAGTGGTGATGAATATTCAAGTGCTGCAAACTCAAATGATATATCATTTAAATTATACGGCAGCTTTATATCATGCAATGATATTAATGATCTGTTAGTATACTCATGGACGTCAAGGATCCTGTCTTTTTTCCGTATCAGGAATTTTGTTATTGCTATCTCCGGTATATGCATATTGTCTTTTATACTGTCAGGGAAGAAAGATGTACAGCCATTAACACCACCAAAGTAAAACTCTCCCGTATTTGACTTGAAATATGCCCCGGGATTAAAAACATTGTCCTGCAATCCGTCCTTCTTATCGTAATTTTTAAATTCCCCTGTTATTCTGTTAAATTTGGATATGCCATTTCCTGTACTCAGCCAAAGGTTATTGTGCTCATCCTCAAGAATACCATAGATTATATTGTTTGCTAATCCTTCTTTTTCAGTAAAATATGTAAATATTTCATTTGATTTGTCGAATTTATTTAATCCGCCGCCGCCGGTGCCAACCCACATTACCCCACTTTCATCTTCATATAATGAAAAGATATCATTATTATTTACTGTATTGGAGTCGCCCGGTTCATAAAGATACCTGGTAAAGTCACCAATATCTTCCGGCACCTGCCCGTTAATATTTTTAATAACAAGCTTATTAAGGCCTCCTCCCTTGGTCCCTATCCACAAAACACCTGATTTGTCCTTAAATATATCAAGAACGACATTGGAGCTTATACTATTTTTAGAATCAGGAGAATTTTTGAGATTAACAAAACTTTGAGTCTTATAACTGAATATATCCAGTCCGCCGCTATTGCCCGATCCCCATGTGCCAATTAAAAGATGTCCCGGATCATATTCAAGTAAGCAATAAATATGGTTATTGCTCAGGCTGTTGGGTACGTTTTCATTTCTCTGGTAAGTTGTAAATATCCCTGATTCGGGTATAAACTTATTTAATCCTCCTCCGTCAGTAGCTATCCAGAAAATTCTTCTGTTATGGGAGGATGAGCTAATTATTTTTTGAATATTATTACTACTTATGCTATAGGGATTATAAGGATTATGATTATATGCTTTCCATTTGCCCGTAGCTTTATCAAACCTGCACAAGCCGGCATTAAGTGTTCCTAGCCAGAGAATATCATACGGATCAGCAAGAATTGACATAATGACATTTTTATTCACATCGCTGATATCAGAAACGCTGGTCCTGTAGACCTTAAACTTTTTATAATTGGGGACAACTTTATTTATACCGTAATATTTCGTCCCTACCCATATGATGTCAGAATTACTTTTATATAATGACATTATCACTTTGCTGCTTAAAGAATTGGCTTCTAAGTATTCAGCGGGATATGATATTTGATTATTTAAAATGTTCAGTTTAACAAGGCCCCCATCTCTTGTCCCTATCCATAAAACATTCTGAACATCCATTAACAGAGAGAGTATATAGTTATATTTTAACAACGATTTATTCCGGGCATCAGTATGTTTTGTGATTTTTTTGGATTTGCGGTCGTATTTTATCAAACCTTCACCCCAGGTGCCAATAAAAATATTTCCTTCCTTATCCTGGCTAAGCGCCCTGACAGGACTTCCAATCTGCGTTTTATCCTCAGATTTTGATAAATATGAAACGAAAGTCTCATTTTCTTTGTCAAATTTAAATAAACCATCTTCTGTTCCTATCCAGATAAAATTTTTGTTTAAATTATCCTCACTAATCACATTTATAACATTGCTTTCCGGGGAGTGTGAATTACCGATGCGTTTAAAGCTATTCCTGTCTTTGTTAAATCTGCATAATCCTCCTCCTTTTGTACCA
>CAZBUF010000163.1:0-2682 GCA_964495025.1 uncultured Bacteroidales bacterium
TCAAATCCCAGCATTTTCGCCAATCCTATTGCTATATCGGAGTAACCTGAGAAATCCGCGTATATCTGAAAAGCAAAAAATAAAGCCCCGGCTGCAGTGGTTATGCCTGAAACCGGGGAATTTGAACTGAAAATATTGTCTGCCAGCACTCCAAAATTATCTGCAATAACAATTTTCTTGAATAAACCCCACAGAATGATCCTTAGGCCATTGACACTATCATTGTAATTAAAGATTTTTTTCTCCTGAAACTGCTTTAATAAACGGCTTGCTCTTTCAATAGGGCCCGCGACCAATTGTGGGAAAAATGAGACAAATGCGAAAAAAGAGGTAATATCTTTCGTCGGTTTTATTTTCCTCCTGTAGATATCAATGCTGTAGCTCAGGGTCTGAAAAGTATAAAATGAAATTCCCACAGGCAGGATGATGCCAAGGGTTTTCGTATTCAGCTTCAGCGAAAATACAGCCATTAACCCGTCAAGAGATTCTATGAAGAAATTGAAATATTTGAAGAAACCTAAAATACCCAGATTTACAGCTATACTTATAAAAAGAAGGAATTTTCTGGTTGCCTCTTTTTTCGGATTATAAAGCATGAGGCCAATGATATAGTCAGTTAATGAGCTGAAAATAATAAGACTTAAAAATCGCCAGTCCCACCAGCCATAAAAGAAATAACTGGCAATAATTGTAAATATGTTGCGGTATAAATAAGGTAGCTTATTGTTTATCAGCCAGTATAGCTGAAAGAAAACCAGAAAGAACAACAAAAATGTTAATGAGTTGAAAATCATCTGGTATAATGGTTTTTATTTAATGATCCGCTCATCTGAAATTTGTGGTGAAAAATCAAGCTGGTAACCGCAAATGCCAGGCGATAATCCAAATTTTTTTATTTGAACATATCTGACCAGGGAATAACCCAGAAACCGGCGATCTTATCCGATTCGTTTAATACTACTCTTATCTCCAGCTTTGTGCTGCTTCCTTCAAAATCACCTTTGAACCGGAAAATTCTTATTGCCGGATTAGCGCTTTGGATCCATGTCTCAGCATAATCAAGTTTCTGAAAATCCCCGAATTGTTCCTTTACCTGCTGGTAAACAGCTTTCTGGTTTTCTTCTGTCAACAGGTTTTTTAACTCATCTATAGCGTCATCCTGAAACTGGTAGTAAGAACCGTCCCTGAGCTTTGTCAGTAAGTCACCGGCAAATTTTTCTGCAATCTGCACTTGTTTTAATTCAACTTCGGATTCTTTTAATTTTTTAAAATCCTGGCTGCAGGAGTCCATGCAAAGTAAAACAAAAGCGCTGAAAATTAATGCGATTGATTTCATGATTTTTTTATTTTTTAAATTAATATAAAGAGTAACAGTTTGGTTAAGCCTTCTGCCAGTATCATACTGACAATAAAGGATATGATCAGTTTCTCACCCTTAAGATTACAGGATACTTTAAATGCACTTACCAGTAAAATAATGGTCCAGATAACTGAAATAATGTAAATGCCAATGAGCACGTACATTGCTAAGGAGTGTACCATAAAACTCTGAAAAAACGGAATAATTCTTATCAGTGGGGTTATGAATAACGGCAGCCTTGAAAACAGAACGGTTCCCAGGATATCAATTATCCGTATCCTTGAATTTGATAGTAGTGATCCTGCACTATAAAAAATTATTGATGAAATGATCCAGTGGGAAATATTCTCAAGGGAATACACCCAGAGCTCCGAGTCTTTAGCAAAATCAATATTTAAGAGCCCGTTAAAATGTGTTCCTGTTTTAAAGGCCAGGAATGAAGTTAACAACAGGCCCGCAAATCCGATAATTAAAGATTTCAGGCCTGCGATAATTATAAAAGGATTGTACAGCAGTTTTCTATTCATCTTTACCATGGTCGTTGATCCTGTTAATAATATCATCAAGTATGTTCCTTACCGTAGGATAGCTGAGTTTCATGTTCTGAGCCATGATCTTCAGGCTGCCGCTTGATTTGACAAAATCGATGATGAACTTCTGGTCCTCAATTTTCAATAGTGAGAGTGCAGGCAAAGAATATGATCCTGACACTTCTGTTTTGCAATTATCGCAATACAGTTGCTTAACCTGCAACTGATTGTTGCAGCTCGGGCATTTCAAAGGCAGTTTATTATCCATACTAATATTTTTGAACAAATATAATAAAATAGTTAATAATATCAAGAAATATATTAATAAAATTAAACTAATAATTAATAATATTAATAATTATGAATGTTTCAATTGTTTGCAGGATGTTTTGCCGGAGCTGCTTAATGTGTTATTATGAGGGGCCAGGTGCTTTAATTATTTTGTTTATATCTGTACAGCACAATTTTATTATCTATGCTTTTATAAACCTCCGTATAATATTTTGCCAGTATGTCTGAAACTATGTTCTTACATTGGTTTGATAATGTTTCTTTTTCGCCATTCAGAATAAAAATATAATCGATCACATCAATATCGTTGTTGATATTGTTTACCCAGGTGATAAGATCAACTGGAGACGATGCGTCCCCAAAATACAGATTCGGGATTTTATTCTTATTCCATTTTAAAGGAAAATGATTTAACGATGCTTCATAATTTTCTAATATTACCATAGGTTTATCAATGCCCAGATAGTTTGAAATATGGCCAGATAACCAATAATCGCTGTT
>CAZBUF010000164.1:0-8346 GCA_964495025.1 uncultured Bacteroidales bacterium
CCTTTATTTGTCTTAACATTTTAGTATCGGTTTGCTGTAAGAACAAACAAATATATTAGAAAATATTTACCCTGCTAAATTTAAATTTTCACAAATTTTGATGAATAAAATGTGTTTTCCTCTTTTATCATGAGAAAATAAAGGCCTTTGGCATAGGAGCCAATATATAATTCATGGATCTGATCGCTGCTTTTAAAATTGTCTATTATTTTTCCTGATGTATCAGTAATAAATATTTCATAGCTTGTATCAGGTTCACTGAATTGTATCCGGATCCTGTCTTCTGCAACAGGATTTGGATATAAAGTATATTTTTTACCTGCATCAATTGCATTCTGAACATTTTTCTTCACAAGCAGCCAATTGTCAGAGTCCACCACGACGCTTCTCACCTTTGAAGGCAGGTATATCCTGTACTGATCATAATTTGACCTTTGCCTCAGGAGTATTGAAGTATCTCCCTGCGCAAAGAAAATTTTATATTCGGTGAGCGTATTAAATAACGGAGTAACGGGGGATGTGGCTGTTTGAAACGAATTTATTGAAAGTGTATCATTCTCATATTTCCAGCTTACATTTAATTCGGGGTATCCTTCACCAAAGTACCATTGATTAAAAAAGTCTGTAAAATCGATACCGGTTCTTTCATCCAGGAGCTTTTTAAAATCCATTCCTGAGGCAACACTATCTTTATAAGCTGCCTGAAATTCTTTCAGCACTTCAAAGAATAATGAATCATCCTGTATTTCGTGCCTTATCATATGTATTATAGCTGCCCCTTTTTTATAGGAAAGCCTGCGATCGAATATCCTCCGGGAATCATCCGTGTTTTCTTCCGGGATATAAATACTTCCTCCGGGTTCCATAAATATAATTTCATGTGCATCCAGCATCCAGAGATTCGCACTTTCCTGCGATTCCAGGTACTGATTTGCGAGGTATTCCGAGTAGCTCGCGAATCCTTCATTAATCCATATATCCTGCCATGAACCGCACGTCACGTTATCCCCGAACCATTGATGGGCCAGTTCATGGGCAATAAGGCCGAATGAAAAATTTCCAAGTGTTGTCATGGTCTGATGTTCCATACCTCCGCTAATTGGCACTACAGAGTGTCCGTATTTCTCCTCAGCAAAGGGGTATGGCCCGAAGATATGTGAGAACAGGTCTATTAAATCCCCTGTTCTATTAATGTATTCAATATTTGCATTTATATAATCCCGGTTATTATAAATATAATTCTGAACCAGGATTGAATCGTTTGTTCCATTCTGCTTTGTATAAAAGCTATAATCGTAATAGTCGCCTACGGATATGGAAATTAAATAATATGCTATAGGATAAGAAGATTTCCATTCATACCTGACCTTATTCCCGGGGAGGCGTATGGCAGATGTAAGAATCCCGTTTGAGCCGGCTTTTATTATCGAATCGGTGGTAATAAATACATGGACGGAATCAGCCTTATCTGTCAACACCTGTTTGCAGGGAAACCATTCTTTGGAATAAAATGGCTCAGAAATAGTATAGGTTATCCCTTTGTTAAGCAGAAGACTTTTTTTGTTATATATGCCTGAGAAAGTGCCATAATTATTACCATGCCCGGAATAACAGACCTGAATGTAAACCAGGGAACCAGGCTGATAATCTATAGCCGGGTAAATACTGATCTCATTGTTTTGATGAGTAAAATCTGCAGGGAGATCATTTACCAGGATAGAATCAATAATCATTGAGTCCGAAAGTTCAAATACAATTTCATTGAAAGGGGCCTCAAGAACCCTGATCAGGATCGTTACCGAACCTGATAAGTATGTTGTTGAATCATTTGCATCTAAATCCAGCTTATAGAATTTAACATCATAATTATCCATTAACTGATTATAGGAATAATGCGTGTAATTTCCTGCATTATCATTACATACCTTTTTTCCGTTGTTGGCCGCAGGATAACTCTCAATAATTGAGAAAAACCCCAGGTACAGGAATATTGTTAACAGGGAAGCAAGTCTCATAACTTATAAAGGGATCCTTTTGTAATAAATTGTCTAATTTATTACAAGATTCTGATATTTCCTTGATTTTATTTAATTAGCAGTAGTACATCATTTAATAATTTTCAGCATCCCAATAAAAAATCCCCGGCCTTTAACCGGGGATTTTCAACACCTAAATCTAATCTAAACCCCAAAAATCGAACATTTTGCTACTTCAAAAATTATCAACTAAAATTAAAATATATTCTGTTTGTTAACCCTTTCAATGTCAGGTAAAGTTATATCATGAAAATAATAATACAATGAAAAAACAGATGATACTTAGCATCATTACAGATGATATTACTCATCATTAAGAAATGTGCAAAAAAAAGTCCCGATAATTAACCGGGACTTAGAAATACCTAAAACTAATAAACCCTATCAAACGGAAATTACTACATTTGTACTATCTGAAAACCCTAAATCTAACTAAATCCTAAAATGTCTGTTTGTCAAGAACATTTTATATGTCAAATTAAAATAAAAATATATTTAGCTCCTAACAAAATTCAATGATATCCGTTATCACTAACTAATGATTTATATCATTCTCAGGATACAAAGTTCAATTGTTTCTTACATATAAATTCAATAAATGTTTTAATATCTGTCTTTCATTCCCGGAATTTAATACCATTGAATTACTACCGGTTAATAACAAAAAAAAATCCCGGAAATCCGGGATTTTTTCACCTAAAACTAATTAAATCCTGTTACACTAAAACTTACATCAGTACTAATTATTAACCCTAAATCTAACTAAACCCTATATTTTATATTCTATGAAAAACTTCTTATTAATTACTTAACTAAATATACGCCAAAATATAATTGAAGTTAACTTTTACCAGGTGAGATGCATTATTATCAGATGATGATATTGCTCACTTATTCAGGATCAATATTTTTCAGTCTGATTCTTACTGCATTTTTATGAGCAGCCAGGTCTTCCGCTTCCGCCATTATTTCTATAGAGGGCCCAATTTCTTTAAGCCCTTCACCGGTGACTTTCTGGAAGGTAATCTTTTTTACATAATCATCCAGATTTAAGCCATTATATACTTTTGCATAGCCGTTTGTTGGAAGAGTATGATTTGTGCCGGATATATAATCACCGGCGCTTTCCGGGGTAAAGCTTCCAATAAATACTGAACCTGCATTAATTATCTGATCAGCAATATTATCAGCATCCTTAGTACAAATTATCAGATGCTCGGGAGCATAATTATTAATGATATTTACTATTTCTTTCATATCTTTTAAAAGTATTATCCTGCTATTTTCCAAAGATCTTTCAGCAATCTTCTTTCTTGGCAATTCATTAATTTGTATTTCCAGTTCTTTCAGGACATTGTTTATAAGTTTTTCATCTGTTGTCGCCAGAACAACCTGGCTATCAACACCGTGTTCTGCCTGTGACAGTAAATCAGATGCTACAAATGCCGGATTAGAAGTTTCATCCGCTATTACAGCAACTTCTGATGGCCCCGCAGGCAGATCTATTGCAACCTGTTCCATTGAGACCAACTGTTTAGCTTCAGTTACATATTGATTTCCCGGGCCAAAAATCTTATATACTTTTGGAACAGATTCTGTTCCATATGCCATTGCACCAATAGCCTGAGCCCCGCCTATTTTAAATATCCTGTTGATGCCGGTAACTTGTGCAGCATATAATATCACAGGATTAATATTACCTTGAATATCAGGTGGAGTGCAAAGCACAATCTCATTACAACCGGCAATTTTTGCAGGGATGCCAAGCATAAGCACAGTAGAGAACAGAGGGGCGGTACCTCCGGGAATATATAATCCGATTTTTTCCACGGGGACACTTTTCTGCCAGCATACCACACCTTTTGAGGTCGTTATGCTTCTCTTAACCTGCCTCTGTTCAGAATGGAACTTTTCAATATTTGATTTTGCAATCTGAATGGCATCTTTAAGTTTATCATCTACCATATCCCCTGACTGCCGTATTTCTTCCTCCGATACAATGAAAGTATCCGGCTTAACCTTATCAAATTTATATGAATAGGTTTTTAATGCTTTATCTCCATATTTCTTTACATTCCGTAATATCTCCTTTACGGTTTTATTGACGGAGGTGGCTCTATAAAAGGGGCGTTCCAGAATTTTTTCCCATTTATCCCGTTCAGGATATTTAATTACTTCCATAGTAAAATGTTTTTAATTTTTATGCGTTTGTTCATGACTATAAGATTACCGGCCAATAATAACACTATTCCAATGATTGCTGATCTCTGCCAGTGATAATCTTCAAAAACAGTTGAAATTATCATTGCAATGATCGGTATTAATAATATTGTATATGAAGCCCTGTCAGGCCCAATGTTCCCTAGTAGCCTTAAATATGCGCTAAAAGCGACAATCGAGCCTAACAGAGCCAGATAGACCAGAGAAATTACGTATGCAGATGAAAAATCAAAGTTCAGTTTTGAGCCTGACAAAGCTGCAACTATTAAAGTGAATACTGAAGCATAAGTCATGCCAAGAGCATTGGTTTCAATAACAGTAAGTCCGTTCTTTTGATTATATGCAGAAAGTATATTGCCCATGGAAGCAAGAATAACTGCTATAAAACAAAGTACAAAAGGGAGGTACCCTTTTTCTGAAAAATTTAAATTCACAAATTCATTGCTGAACATTATGATTGTGCCCAAAACACCAAGTGTTCCTCCCAAAAGTACTTCTTTCCTAAGTGGCGCCTTTAAGATCAACGAATTAAACAGGGTATTCAAAAATATGATCAAAGAAAATATAACAGCCACCAAACCGCTGGTTAGTGATAACTCAGCAATATAAATCAGCCAATAATTTATGCTAAATAGGCAAATACCCTGTAAGAAAATATAAAAATGAGTTCTGACAGTATATTTAAACTTATACTTTAATATTCTGCATATTGCCAGAAGCAGCAAACCGGCAATTGCAAACCTGTATCCCACTGAAACCAATGGATTTATGGTGCCAAGCTGGAATTTAATTGCATACCAGGTGGAACCCCATATCAGTGTTGGAATTGCAAACAGATAGTAATTATTAAGCTTCATGTTATCATTTTTTCAATAGAAGTCACCAATATTCCCTGTGCACCATATTTCCTCAGTTTGCTTATTACTTCCCAGAATTCATTTTCATTGACCACAGAATGCAGTGAACTCCATCCTTCTTCAAATAATGGAACAACAGTAGGGCTTTTCATTCCTGGCAGTAATTCCACTATCTTATCAAGTTTATCATTTGGCGCATTTAGTAAAATATATTTATAGTTCTTTGCACGTTGTACTGCTTTAATTCTAAACAGCAGGTCATCCAGGATAGCTTTCTTATTATCCGGCAAGCTTGTATTTGCTATCATGACTGCTTCAGAACGACAGACTATCTCAACTTCCTTAAGCCTGTTTGATACCAAAGTACTTCCTGTACCAACTATATCGAAAATTGAGTCGGCAAGTCCTATGCCTGGCGCAATCTCAACTGAACCGCTAATTTCGTGAATTTCCGCCTGAATATTGTTTTTCCTCAGATAATTCTGCAATATTTTCGGGTATGAAGTAGCGATTTTTTTACCGTTAAAATACTCTTTACCGCCGTATTTCGATGATTGTGGTATTGCCAGTGACAAGCGGCATTTCGCAAATCCGAGCCTTTCAACAATATCAACCTCCCTACCCTTTTCCATTACTTCATTTTCACCGACAATTCCAATATCCGCAACATTATCAAAAACATATTGAGGAATATCATCATCACGTATATATAATATCTGTACAGGAAAGTTCTGTCCCATGGATATTAGTTTTCTTTTACCTTCCTTTGCCAGTAAAATACCACATTCTTCAATAAGCTCCAGTGAATATTCACTTAACCTGCCTTCCTTCTGAATAGCAATTATTAAATTTTCCATCCTTTTCATAATTTATCCTTTATAATAAAAAAAGGTTTGCAGTAATTGCAAACCTTTTTAAGTTTTTATGATTTGACACATACTACAATAACCTATAGAAATTCTATAAGTGCGTGATGATGCCTTGTATGTGTTTTAAAAATTATCATTATCAATTTATTGAATGCAATATTAAAAATATTTTTTTAAAGTTTCAAATCCATATCAGTAATAATGACAGATTTATTCCAAAGAGTTATATAAACAAATGACATTCAGAGTATTATGTAGATATTTAAATATCTTTTAACAATACATTTTTCGAAGATTTCTCCAGTTCATCAGAAAATGTATTTATTATCGCATTTATGTTCTTTAACTCCGCTGAGTTTTCTATCGGCAGGTTGTCAATACCTCTGCTGTCAAGACTTTTAATTACATAGCTTAAGCTCAGGCGTCCCGGGTCCTGGGCCGGCTGGTATGCCACCTCTTTTACGTTTCCGGTAACTGTTTCCGTGATAATACTGGATTCATATAATTCATAGATAATATCTCTGACTATTCTCACAGGAATATCCAGCTTATGTGATATTTCACTTGCAGTCATTGCAGGTATGCCGTCAGTAAAGTTTTTAATTATCTGCCTTGCTATCAGCAATGACAGAATCTTTTTAAAATGATGGCTGATATTATAAGTATCTGCTTCAAACTCATAATTTTCAACATTCTGATAAGCAAAAGCAATTTCAGCGCCAAATAATACTATAAGCCAGCTGAACTGCATCCACATCAAAAACAGCGGTAAAGCAGCAAAACTCCCGTAAATTGTGCCATATCCCGATAATACCGACTGGAAATTCACGTATGCCCATTGCAACAACTGAAACATTGAACCTGCAATCACTCCCCCGGGAAAAGCATATCTGAAACTCACCTTTGTATTGGGCATAATAATATATAACAAGGTAAAGACAAACCAAATCAGGGTAAATGATAATGCCCATACAACGAACTTTAAAATAGGCCCCAGATACTCTAATACTGTACCCTGAATGAGACTGTTTCCCTGGGATACCGTAAAGCCGCTTGAAATAAATACAAGTATAGGAGCAACAACCACCAGTGACAAATAATCACTTATTTTTCTTGACATTCCCCTGGATTTTTTTATCTGCCATATATTATTAAAAGCGTTCTCAATATTACCGAGAACTTTCATTACCGACCAGATAAGCATTACCAGACCGGTACCTGCAATAAATCCACCTCTTATATTTTTAAGCATCCTTTCAGCAAATACAATAGTCTCATTTAAAATCTCTTTATGTTCCGACAGGTTTTGCTGTAAAACATTCTTTAAATGATCCTGAAAACCAAATCCCTTGGCAATTCCAAAGATCATTGCCAGAACAGGTACAATTGACAGTAATGTATAAAATGTAAGTGCAGATGCCCTTAATTGAACCTTATCTTCAGAAAACCCTTTAAAAGCTATAAGGAATATCCTTAGTTGCCGGATAAAAAATATTTTACTGACCGGGCGGCCTTTGAGACGGATCTTCCATACTTCTTTTTGCAGAAATTCTTTTATTCTTTTAAACATAATACTGAATTTCATTAATAATTAATTATAAAGTATATCATGCAAGGTTGTAAATTTACAATTAATAAATAAACGAAAATTTTACGCAAGATAATATTTGTTTGTAAAAAATCTCATTTTAAGTAATTTATAAAACAGATTTTTTATTTTTACGGTTAATAAGTGATTTTGTTAATTAAAAATAATGGATACTATAAGTTTGGAAGGGAAAAAGATACTTGTTGTCGAAGACGATGATATGAGTTTTATCTTTCTCAAACAGATTTTTAAATTAATAAAGGGTACTATAATTCGCGCCAAAAGCGGCAGAGAGGCCTTGCATGAGTACAAGAGCAGCTCCGGGATTGATCTTATTCTGATGGACATCCAGTTACCTGATATTAATGGAAATGAAATCACAGCAGAGATTCGAAAAAGCAACAGTAATATTCCCATTATTGCACAAACTGCAGGAAGAACACCGCAGGATATTGAAGCTGCAATTGATGCCGGCTCATCCGAGGTCATTACCAAACCCTTCTCAATGGAAGACCTGCTGGGAGTGTTAAAGAAATATATGAAATAAATTAAGAAATTAAATGGCTCTATTGCTGAATGGCTCTATTGCTGAATGGTTCTATTGCTGAATGGCTAAACTGCTAAATGGTTCTATTGCTGAATGGTTCTATTGCTGAATGGCTAAACTGCTGAATGGCTCTATTGCTGAATGGTTCTATTGCTGAATGGCTAAACTGCTGAATGGCTCTATTGCTGAATGGTTCTATTGCTGAATGGCTAAACTGCTGAATGGCTCT
>CAZBUF010000165.1:0-13485 GCA_964495025.1 uncultured Bacteroidales bacterium
AAGTCCGTCCTGGGTGTTAAGATGCTCAAATCTTTCAAATGGCGCCTGCTGTGCATTAATGAGAAAGCATGATATACTGAGTATACCAAAGATTAAAAATTTGTATGGCCTGTAAATAATCATTTGCGACCAGATATTCCATTTCAGGGAGTAAAAAAAGTGATTTCTTAATAAAATTAGGCAAAATATACCGGTTTTTCTGCTTTTAACATTAAAATCATATTCCCGGGGAGCAGATAAATCAAATATAATCCGGCAGACCGGATAATTTGTCTACCCTATTCAGATAATTATTACACTTCTTACAATAGTGAGATAGTTAATTTTGAACAATTGTTTATTATACACTGATCATGCATTTCAATATTTTCTTTATACCGGTAATTATATTTTTGGGATGTACATCGTCACAATCCCGGAATATTAATTACGAATGGTCTGTAAAAATGGCGGATGCGGTTATTGCAAGGTATGACAGTCTTATATATTATAATGGCGAGCGTAAAATAAAATGGCAATATGATGTTGCGATGCTTGGTTATTCAATAGATAAACTGGGAGATATCGACCGGAAATACTCCGGATACCTGAGTGATTATATTGATTGGTTCATTGATGATGAAGGAAACATTAAAAAGTATAAGTTATCGGATTACAACCTTGATAAAATTAATCCTGCAAAAGCCCTTTTTACTCTTTATAAGCGTACCGGAGAAGAAAAATACAGGATAGCCATTGAACAGTTCTTTACACAGTTAAAAGATCAGCCGCGTACACATACCGGAGGGTTCTGGCATAAGAAGATCTACCCCTGGCAAATGTGGCTTGACGGCGTTTATATGTCATCGCCTTTCTTAGCGCAATATGCCAGAGAGTTCAATCATCCTGAGTGGTATGATACGGTATTTCACCAGGTTTCACTAATATATTCAAGGACCCTTGACCCGGAAACAGGATTATTATATCATGCATGGGATGAAAGCAGGACTCAGCAATGGTGCGATCCCAACACCGGAAGATCGGGACAATTCTGGAGCAGGGCCATGGGATGGTATACAATGGCGCTGGTTGATATACTTGACTATATTCCCGAAGATTATGCACAACGTGACTCAATAATTACCATTCTAAATAATGTATGCGGAGCCCTGGTTAAAGTACGGAACAAGGAAAACAAACTATGGTACCAGGTACTTGATATGCCCGAAAGAGAAGGTAATTACCCGGAAGCATCCGGCACATTTATGTTTATCTATACTTTTTCCAGGGGAGCTAAAAAATCCTTCCTGCCGGCAAAGTACGGTAAAATTGCCGAAGAATCTTTTAATGCGGCAATAAAGTATTTTATAATTACTGATACTGATGATATGCCAACAATTGTGAGTATTTGCGGGGCATGTGGACTTGGCGGTAACCCTTACCGTGACGGCAGTTATGAGTATTACATTTCTGAAAAACGGGTGAATAATGACCCCAAAGGTGTGGCCCCTTTTATCCTGGCAGCTATTGAACTTGAAAAATAAATATTTAAAGTCGACAACATAATTATAAACCAAATCTAATTTACAATGAAAAAAATCTACATGTTATTTTTATTCGTTTTCGCCCTGATGTATGTTAATGCGCAGGGCTGGCAGGTATATGACTGCGATGTGCTTCCTCCGGACTATGATCCTGCATTTGGTACAACAAATACAGGAGGAGCTGCTCCTACACATAACATTATTGCTGACCCTGACAATCCGGGGAACAATCTGCTTGAAATGATAGTGGATACTGCAGGCAGCAAGTGGCAGTGGAGACATTACTACGAAGGCAACCCGCAGGCTGTAACATGGATTGCCAGAATCAAAGGTGTATCCGACACTCTCGACAGGATAATGGAAATTGATATGTATAATGCCGGATTCCGGGAAAGGCTGTTCCTCCAGACCTATGACGGCACATGGAGGTTAAGGCAAACAGATATAACCGGAGATCTGCCTGTCGGCACCATGGGATGGCATATCTACAGGATGACAAAGATAGACAGTATCGTTAATTTCTATATCGATGAAGATCCTTTACCAATTGCTACTGTTACAACACCAACAACTGTTACTGACGAAAGTTATTTCCGTTTTGGCGATGCTGACTCTAACAGGAGTTTGGGAGCTTACATCGACTGGATGATCTGGGATACAACAGGTGCTTATGCCCCTGACGGAGGAACATATGTGCCGGATTCATTAATATCCGACATAGCATCGTCCGATGCTTCGCTCTCAGATATTGAAATAAGCCTCGGGGTGCTCGATCCGGCATTTCATCCTGATTCAATGGATTACATGTTGAGCATACCTGTTGGTTCCGATAGTGTAGTTATTACTGCTAAGGCTAATGATTCGATAAATGCTGTGGTTGTCGGTGACGGTATATTTAAAGTATTTCCTGTTATCACAGACATTACTGTTACTGCTGAAGATGGTATGACTGCAGTATATACAGTAATGATTCAGGAATCAGGAACAGATGCAACACTTTCGGATCTTGTGTCTACTGTCGGTGTGTTAAATCCTGCTTTTGATCCTATGGTTACTACATATGAGTTAAGGGTTCCCGGCAGTACTTCCAGTCTCACTCTGACAGCAACAACAAACGATCCCAATGCGGCTGCTGCAGGTGACGGCGAAATTACAACCATTCCCGGGACAGTGGTGATAACAGTTACCGCACAGTTTGGAAATACCCAGGATTATACTGTAAACATTACCCTTATGTCGTCAGATGCTACACTGTCAGAACTTAGTTCCACCGTTGGTACGCTTGTTCCTGATTTCGATCCCGGAGTATTAAGTTATTCTCTTGAAGTTCCATTTGGCACTTCAAGCATATTTATAATTGCAAATGCCACTGATCCGAATGCAGGTATTTCCGGTGACGGAACATATACAAATATACCTGGAACAGCAACAATAACAGTTACAGCAGAAGACGCAACAAGCCAGGATTATACTATTGACGTATCGATTATTACAGCATTAAATGAAGTTCAGGCCGGCATTTTCAGCCTTTATCCCAACCCGGCAGGAAATGACCTCTTTATTGAACTGAACAGTGTAAACTGTAATATTGCTGTACATAATATACTGGGAGAGACGATAATTGAAAGGACTACAGCAAATGAAAAACTGATCCGTATTGATATGTCGGGATTAAATAGCGGGCTGTACCTGGTAAAAGTCAGTAACGGGCAAAATGTTGCTGTAAAGCAAATTGTTAAAGAATAATAAATTATTGTTAACAAGGAAGCTGTCTATAAACCGGAAATAAAAGTAATAGCAAATGCCCGGGGGGTTGCCATAAAAATGTAAAAAAAGTCTTTGCTGCATCAAGCGGGAGAAACAATTTCATAAGTGTTTAATTCAGCAGATTACCTGCCTGTCGAAGGTACGGCAGGCAGGTTCGCAAAGACGTAAATTGATATTCTTTTTGTACAACTCCGGGCATTAAAATAATGAATTGAATATTCTTATATCCATATTATTAATCTTTGTATCCTTATCATATCATGTTATCATTCCTGCGATATCAGGTAAAGATAATAAGTCAGTTAATGATAAGAATGATAAAGTTTTAGCTTTCCCCGGAGCAGAAGGTGCAGGTAAGTTTGTAACGGGCGGAAGAGAAGGCCCAGTAATTTATGTTACAAATCTTAATGATTCAGGGACGGGAAGTCTCCGGGAAGCTATAACAACAAAAGGATCAAGAACAATTGTCTTCGGCATATCAGGTTGCATATTTCTGAAATCAGAGATGGAGATAAATCACGGAGATATCACTATTGCGGGCCAGAGCGCCCCTACAGAGGGTATTACAATCTGCGGTTACCCCCTGATTTTAGATGCCGATAATATTATCATAAGGTATTTAAGGATAAGGACAGGCGACACAGCCAAAATGGCGCTTGATGCAATATCATGCATAAACCATAAAAATATTATTGTTGATCATTGCAGTTTCAGCTGGGCTGTTGATGAGGTTGCTTCCTTTTACGATAATGAAAACTTCACTTTACAGTGGTGTATCATCAGTGAAAGCCTGAACAGCTCATGGCACCCGAAAGGTGAACATGGCTACGGCGGTATATGGGGAGGTATAAATGCAACTTTCCATCATAACCTTCTTATGCATCATACAAGCAGGAACCCGCGCCTGCAGGGATCAAGAAACCATGGAAGGCCCGGTGATGAGAAAGCCAGTTTAATTAATAATGTTGTTTATAACTGGCAAAGCAAATGTATTTATGGAGGAGAACAGGGTAACTACAATATTATAGGTAATTATTTTATTCCCGGCCCTGCTACAAAAAAATCGGATATGACTAATATTCTGGAACCCTTCAGACAATACGGAAAATTCTATTTCGCAGATAATGCCGTAGATGAAAATCGCGACATAACTGAAAATAACCGGTCAGGAATAAGAATACCACAGGAAAACATTAATGATATTTTATATGCCGATCATATTGATGGCCCTCATTTTATAAAACCGGAATCAGCCTCAACAGCTTATACAGCAGTACTAAGGTCAGCCGGCGCAAGCTTGTTCAGGGATAAGATCGATAACCGTTTGATTAGTGAAGTTGCCGGCAGAACTTATTCATATGGTAACAAGGGTATAATAAATTCCCAGGACGATGCAGGAGGGTGGCCCGAATATAAAAATGCGAATGGAATGCCTGATGCTGATAAGGATGGGATGCCTGACAAGTGGGAACAGGAAAATCATCTTGATATGTCCAACCCGTCAGATAATAATATTTATAGTATGGATAAACACATGACCAATCTGGAAGTATATTTAAACTCAATTGTGAAAAATAACTTAATAGTTGAAAAATGAAAAATCCCGGATATTATAAAATAACTGTAATTATAACATTTATCTGGTTTTTGTTGTCTGCATCTGCTGCATTTGCACAGTCTGTAACGGGAAAGGTCATTGACGAAGAAAAAAATCCCCTGCCCGGAGTTAACATATTTGTTAAAGGGACAACATTCGGCACAATAACTGATGTCGAAGGGACATACCGGATAACTGTCAATAATTCTCAAAAAGATACTCTTACTTTTTCTTTTATAGGATATATTACCGAGGAAATTCCTGTAAACGGCAGAGGGATTATAGATATACAGTTAACACCATCCCTGGAAAAACTTGACGAAGTTGTAGTTATAGGTTATGGCACTATGCGCAAGCGTGATCTTTCAGGAGCCGTTGCATCTGTTAACGCAGACCAGCTCAGGGATATCCCGGTCTCCTCAACAGCGCAGGCTTTAACGGGCAGACTGGCAGGTGTACAGATTACTACATCTGAAGGATCCCCTGATGCTGAAATTCGTATCCGCGTTCGCGGCGGCGGGTCTATCACACAAGATAATACACCTTTGATTATTATTGATGGTTTCCCGGCAGAAAGCATTTCCGATATTCCGCCATCAGATATTGAATCAATTGACGTACTTAAAGATGCTGCTTCATCTTCAATATATGGAGCCAGAGGCGCAAACGGAGTTATTATTGTCACCACAAAAAGAGGGCAAAAGGATAAAGTAAGTGTTAAATATAATTTTTATTCAGGAGTCAAAACCCTTGCCAATAAACTTGATATACTTGATCCTTCTGAATTTATTTTATATCAGTACGAAAGGGCACAGCCAGGCTTTCTGGACAGGAGGGATTTTGAAAATCGTTACGGCACCTGGGAAGTTCTTGATAGCCTGTATGGTGAAGCGCCTGCCACCGACTGGCAGGAGGAAGTATTTGGAAGGAGGGCTCATTCAACTTATCATAATCTTAACATTTCAGGAGGAAGTGAAAAAAGTAATTTTAATTTAAGTATTACAAGAAATGACGAGCAGGGTATAATGATAGGTAACGGCTATGTGCGCAACAGCGCCAACTTCAGGATGGAAAACAGGCCCGTGAACAAACTAAAACTCAATTTCGATGTTAAATATAATGATCTTGATATAAACGGGGCAGGGACATCTGACCCGGGAACCACTACAACAAATAAGCTTAAACATAGCGTGCAGTATGCACCTGTGAATCCTCCCGGGGAACTGGAACAATTTACCGATGAAGATTATTATGAAACAAGCGAACTCGTTGATCCGGTGACACTGACCAAAGATGACTATAAACAAAAAAATGAAATAATAACAACGTTAAATACCGGAATAACCTATACAATTATTAAAGGACTCGACCTTAAAACAAATTTTGGGATAGATAAAAAAAATAGTATATCCGACCGCTTTTATGGCCTGTCTACAAGTACGGCACGCAAATATGGTGATATGCCGGTTGTAAAAAAGGAAAGCAAAAATACCGACAGAATACGGTGGTCAAATACAATGAATTATAAAAAAACATTTAAGTCACATAATTTAAATCTTTTATTGGGCCAGGAACTGGTTGTTACCAATGTTGATAAATTAACCAACGAATCCAGGTCTTTCCCTGAAAATGTTCTTCCCGAAATAGCAATTGGTTCTATGGCATTAGGTGAGGACCAGCAAAAACCTGAAACTAATATAAGTGAGGATAAACTAATGTCCTTTTTTGGCCGGGTGAATTATATTCTTAAGGATAAATATATCGCGTCTTTTTCTCTGCGGGCTGACGGTTCTTCAAAATTTGCTCCCGGAAACCAGTGGGGATATTTCCCCAGCGGATCAGTCGCCTGGAGAATATCCGATGAACCATTTTTTGCCAATGTACCTCTGATATCCAATATGAAAGTAAGGTTAAGCTATGGACAGGCAGGTAATAACAGGATAGAGGATTTTCTCTGGACAACGACATTCGATGTGGGGACCGAAAAGCAATATTATCTGCTTGAAACTCCCTATACCTATTATTCTCCGTCAACACTTGCCAATCCCGACTTAAAGTGGGAAACAACAATTTCAAGAAATGCAGGGTTGGATATAGGATTATTTAATAACCGGCTGAATGCAACAGTAGATATTTATAAAACCACAGGTAAAGATTTGTTAATCGAATCGTCTATCCCTTCTGTTTCAGGCTATGAAACACAAATGCAAAATATAGGGCAAACAACCAATTCGGGTATTGAAATTACAACTGATGCCTATATCATCGACAGGGGCGATTTTAAACTATCCCTGAATTTCAATATCTCATTTAATAAAAACAGGGTCGACAACCTTGGCGATGTTGATTATTTCACATCCTCATCAAACTGGAATAATGATATAGGGGATGATTTTATAATACGTGTCGGTGATCCGGCAGGTCAGATGTATGGATTTGTAACTGACGGATATTATACTGTTGATGATTTTGAGCAGGATCCCGAAACAGGAGAGTTCGTGTTAGGAACCACAGGCCAGTATTTGACAGTTGATGGAGTGGCAAATAACTATGGAATAATGTTCAGCGGCTTTGGCCCCGGCTCTTACAGGTTTAGGGATATCGGCCAGCCTGTTGATTCTCTTGGAAACCCCGTGGATGACGGGGACCTTATTACATTTGATGAAGACAGGAAAGTCATTGGTAATGCAAATCCAAAACATTTCGGCGGACTTAATATTATGATGGCATATAAAGGGTTTGATCTAAGCGTATTCCTTAACTGGGTATACGGAAACGATATATATAATGCGAATAAGATAGAATTTACCAGTGGCTACAGAAAATACAGGAATCTGCTGACAGATATGAGTTCCGGCCAAAGATGGACAACAATTAATGAAGAGGGTGATTTACTGACCACACCCGAAGAGATGGCAACCTATAATGCTGACGCTAAGATATGGAAACCTACAACCGGAAGGTACCTGTTTCACTCCTGGGCGGTTGAGGACGGTTCGTTCCTGCGTGTTAACAACATAACCCTGGGATATACACTCCCCGGCCAGTTAACAAGAAAAGTGTTCATTGATGAGTTCAGGATCTATATCACTGCCAATAACCTGCATACATTTACAAAATACAGCGGGTATGATCCTGAAGTTAATGCGAGGTTTGATCCTGACGATACTGATAATCGCGACAGATATCTTACCCCGGGAGTGGACTATTCCGCATATCCCAGAAGCCGCTCAATTTTAGCAGGTATTAACCTTACATTTTAATTTTTAAATGATTTATTTCCAGTTAGTTAAAAATTTTAAACGGATGAAAAAGAAAAATTTAATAATAAAGGGACTAAATGCCGGCAAGGTAATTTTTATTTCAGCATTATTAGTGGCATGCCAGGATTTTTTAGAGGTTACACCGGTTTCAAAATTCTCCAATGAAAATATATATTCACATCTTGATTACACAAGACAGGCCATATTGGGCATATATCAACTGCAAACCCGCGATGAAGGTTATTCAAAACGCCTTAGTATGTACTATGGTGTTGATACCGATATCGGCATGTGCAGCGGCACTATTGATAACGAAAGAAGAGGGATTGCAAGGTACGCTGCCAATTCAGGCAATACTGAAATTGAAAAACCCTGGCGAAATCTTTACAATGAAATAGAAAGAGCCAATATATGTATCGCAAATATTCCTGAAAGCCCCTTATATACTGATGGAACTGAAGAGGAACAGTCTGAGATGAAACGTATGCACGGCGAAGCACTTGCCCTGAGAGCCCTGGCCTACTTCGAGCTTGTAAGAAACTGGGGGGATGTACCTTTCAAAACAACCCCTTCGGCTGCAGGTGATGAATTTTCCCTTCCTAAAACCGACAGAGATATTATCTATGAACAGATTATTGATGATCTCCTTCTGGCAGCAGAGCTGGTGCCCTGGAAATCAGAAGTTGAAGTGTTCGATGAAAGGATAACAAAAGGTGGCGTGAAAGGCCTCCTGGCAAGAGTATGCCTCGCCAGAGGAGGATACTCCCTTCGTAGGGAGGGAGGAATGCAAAGAGGAGCAAGTCACATTGATTTCTACCAAATTGCACGCGACCAGTGTTATGAAATAATGCAAAGCGGCGAACATTCACTAAATCCTGATTTTGAAGATGTCTTTCGTACCCTCTGTGAACTTGACATGGATAACCAGTATGGGGAAAGCATGTGGGAAATTGGTATGGGAACATATACAAGCGGTGAAGTAGGTTATTATATTGGAGTAAAACAGGCTAATGAATGCAGGTATGGCAGGGCTATTGCCGGAATACAGGCATTGCCGACATATTTTCTTTCCTTTGATAGCCTTGATACAAGAAGAGATGCAACAGTTGCTCTGTATGAGATCGATAGTGATAATAAAAGGCTGATCCGTGAATTCGCCGATATATACGTGGCTAAATGGAGACGCGAATGGCGCGATCCCCTGTTACCCGGATCAGATAAATTTACCGGGATAAACTGGATCATATTACGTTATTCCGATATCCTGCTTATGTTCGCTGAAGCCGAAAATGAAATAACAGGTTATCCTACACCTGATGCAATAAATGCTTTCAGGCAGGTAAGAGAAAGGGCCTTTAAAGGGAACATTGACAAAATGCCCCCGATACCAACCGATTACAACGGATTTTTCAATGAACTGGTGAGTGAAAGAGCATGGGAATTTGGGGGGGAATGTATCAGAAAATACGACCTGATACGATGGAATCTTTTAGGCACCAAGATTAATGAAGCAAAGGAGAACCTGGCCAGGATTGCTAACAATGAGCCCCCCTATGAAAATGTACCCCCCAGGATCGTCTGGAGGAACAACGGGGAGAATTATGAGATCCTGAACCTTAATTTTCCTATGGACTCAGCACAGATCGCTGACAGGGATACTGCAAACTGGCCTGAAATTACTGACTGGGCCGTTGATTTAACAGAAGAATATATTAACTCAATAGCAGAATTCTTTGAACCTGACAGAAAAGAATTGCTTCCCATACACCAGAGTATTGTGGATGTTAACGTTAACCTGTCAAACGACTATGGTTATTAGTACCTGATTATTAACTGACAAATTAAAGATGAATATTAATGCTAATAAAAACTATATAATTATGAAAATAAAAATTTACCTTATGATCGCACTTTTCTGTGCAGGAATCTTTTCTCTCTCAGCATCAGAAATTATAGTACGGCCCGGTGACGACCTTGTTCAGATTGTCGCCAACGCTGCTGACGGTGATATTGTTGTTATCCAGCCCGGCTTTTATAAAGCAAACCAGGATTATCTGACAATTGCCGATAAAAGTCTTACTATCAAATCTATCCCTGGTTTAGCAATGCCAAAGGTTTATTTCAAAAGAATAAGCCTCGAAGGTGCAAATGTTAACTTAACACTTGATGGGATCGAATTTTCAGGTTTTGATATCGATTCGCTTTCAGGAGTGGAAGACACTGAAACTATTATCGCGGAATATTTTATTAATCTCGCTGACAACCTGACCTCTTTTGGGGATATAATTGTAAAAAATTGTATAGTCAGAAATATAGCACGCTGTTTTATACGTGGTGATCGTCAACCTTATACAGGTAATGGTTTTGAGTTTGACAATTGTATTTTGCATGATCAAAGAGATGCCTTTAATAATGACTATGGCCCGTTCCGGTTTAAAGCCAATATTCATTTCGACTATTTCACATTAAAAAACTCAACCGTATATGATGTTGTTAACCGGTTCATGAATTGTGAATCCCTTACAGGGTTTCATATGGATATGCTTATTGATAATTGTACCTTTTATAATATTAGCGGTAAAATGGCTAAAAACAACAATTATTTGTTTGATCTAAGGGTTGCCGATGATCTTTCATTTACTACTAAAGATTGTATCTATGGCAAAACAAATGATGATCCCCTGGCATATCCTGATTCGATTAAAGGATGGCGCTTTGAAGACGATGGCCCCACACTTTATACAGTTATGATGACAACAGTATTTGCCCCTGACTTCATTGTTAATGAATATGCTTTAAATGACGTCGTCTGGGATATAAAAGCATATGTTGAGGAAGATTTTGACCCTGGTTTTGCCGATCCTGAGAACGGCAACTTCAGATTACCTGCCGGTTCACCCTTGCTTGAAGCCAGCGAAACAGGAGGCATTATAGGGGATCCACGGTGGCACCCCGATCTGAGCAGTATTCATGATAATATATCTGATTTTAAACAACTTAAAATATTTCCTAATCCTGCCATTAACACTTTCTCAATAAGTGTTGATGAAGAGCAGGAAGTAAATGTTCTATCAGTAATTGGTGAGAAAGTAAAGATATTGGAGCTTAAGAGAGGCGATAATAAAATTGATATATCAGATTTATCATCCGGCATGTACTTTATACAGTCCCGAAGCAATCAAAGCGTTGGAAAATTGATTGTCAGATAGCTTTATTATCAACCTTGGCTGGCCGCAATCACTTTCAACAAGTGATTGTGGATTTATATCTTTTTACCGTATCCGGTTAATGTAAATGGAAATATTTTTGTTTTGATGACCGATAATACAAATAGAAATGATTAAATTATTAATATTCCAGATCTTATGGATTTTATTCCTGTTCTCAGATCCTCAGGGACCCAGGGATATAGATAATATTACCTGCGCCTGGAATAAAGCAGATTCAATTGTCAGGTCTATAGAAATTCCTCATTTTAAGGATAACATCTTTAATATTCTCGACTATGGCGCAGTTGAAGGAGGAAATGTTTTAACAACACAGGCTATTCAGCATACAATAGACGTTTGCCATAGCAATGGCGGTGGGATAGTTGAAATCCCCGCAGGAATATTTCTTACTGCTGCCATTCATCTAAAAAGCAATGTGAACCTGCATTTGAATAAGGATGCCATATTATTGTTTTCAACTACTCCTTCCGATTACCTTCCCACGGTAATTACAAAATGGGAGGGCGTTGACTGTTATAATTTTTCTCCCTTAATTTATGCATACGAACAATCAAATATTGCTGTGACAGGTAACGGTAAACTTGACGGACAGGCAAATGCTTCAAACTGGTGGAACTGGAAAGGCAAAAAAAACTATGGCTGGGAAGAAGGGATGAACAGCCAACTGATGGTTGACGGGCGACCGCGGCTGATGAAATATGAAAAAGAACAAACTCCCATAGAAGACAGGATATTCGGAGACGGATATTTCTTAAGGCCACAGTTTATCCAGCTTTATAAATGCACAAATATACTTATAGAAGATATTACAATTGAAAATTCCCCTTTCTGGATCATCCACCCGTTGCAGTCAGAAAATATTACAATCAGAGGTGTTAATATTGAAAGTAACGGGCCAAATAATGATGGCCTTGATCCGGAATCATGCAAAAATGTCCTTATTGAAAATTGCCGGTTTAGCACCGGTGACGACTGCATAGCGATCAAATCAGGAAGAAATAATGACGGCCGCAGGTGGAACATCCCCTCAGAAAATATTATAATAAGAAATTGTGAAATGCGAAACGGCCATGGAGGTGTGGTTATTGGCAGTGAGATTTCAGCAGGCTGTAAAAATATCTTCGTGGAAAACTGTAAGATGAACAGCCCTGAACTGGACAGAGGTGTGAGGATCAAAACGAATACCAACAGAGGTGGCGTAATTGAGGATGTTTATATACGCAATATAGAGATCGGGCAGGTAGGTGAAGCAGCAATTAAGATAAACTGCAATTACGACACTAAGGAAGGACCCGGAAATTTCCTGCCGACTGTACGTAATATTAATGTGACAAATATGACCTGTGAACTGGCCGACCGTGCAATATATTTAAAAGGAATACCAAATGAGAATTGCATCTATAATATAAATATTTCAAATTCTACATTTAAATCAGTAAAAGAAGATAACCTGATAACGGATGTTAAAGATTTAATACTGAATAATGTAAAAATAAATCAGGAGCTTTCAGGTAAAGATAATACATGCAAAGGAATTAATATGCCGGAATAACCTGTGCCCTTATCAGATAAAAATACAACCGCAGGATAATATATTCCGGTTTATTTTCTGCCGGCTTTTAAAATATTGAACAGAAACCAGTAACTTAACATGAAAATTTAAATTATGAACATATACATTACATGTTTTCTGTTAGTATCATTATTTTCCTATAATGATTATAAAATATATAATCCCGAACCTTTCAGGATTATTGTTGAAAACTCCGGTGAAATACCTTTATACGGAGCCTGCATCCATATTAATGATGAAAACATCATCGGTAAGATAGAATCTGATTTCCAATCCCGGATATGTATAAAATCAGAGACGGTGTATATATATCAGCTTATTGAGGATAACGGGCAGTTAAAAGAATTGCTTGTCTTTTGTGATTTACAGCCAGGGGAAAGAAAAGTTCTTAATATCAGGAAATGCGACGATCCCCCCGCACAGAGGGTTTTTACGCAGGCTGAGCTTTCCGTAAAGGTTGGAGGTAAATGGGATAACAGGAAATATACCGGCGGAGCATTCAAAAATGTTGACTTCCTTCGCTTACCTGACG
>CAZBUF010000166.1:0-5265 GCA_964495025.1 uncultured Bacteroidales bacterium
AAAGAAAAAGCAACAGCTTCCGAATTTAAAGCATATGTGGAAAAAGAAATAGGAAGAGGTACTATCGGGACCTTTGAATTTGCAATTTTTAACACAATGCGAACCAATAAGATGTACTGGATCGCTGTTCTTTTAATTGCACTGGCTGCAGGTGGACACCAGGCATGGGCAGCAAATATCTTTACCCTGGTGTCGGACGTGTTTCCGAAAAAAGCTACTGCCTCAGTGATTGGAATCGGAGGCATGGTGGGAGCAATAGCCGGCATTACCGCCGACAAAATTCTCGGATCATTACTGGCATCAAGCGGACCTTCAGGCTATTTCTTTGCATTCCTCGGCGCCAGTATGATTTACCTGATTACCCTGGGTATTGTTCATTTATTAATGCCTGATATGCGGCCGTTGGGAGACGATCTTAAACCATTAAAAAATTAGGTATTATTTGAAGAATAATTTTTTGGAATCTTTGTTATTTCATAATTGAACTAATTCTGCATAATGAAATATATTCTTAATAAGAAGGTGCTAATAATTATCAGCGTTTTATTATTAGGTGTAATATTTTATTCGTGCGCATTCAAAGAGAAGCAGAAGGTACTTAAACTCGCACATATACTCGATCCGTCACACTCTGTGCATAAGGCCATGCTCTTTATGGCCGAACAGGTTGAGAAAAAATCCCGCGGCAAGCTGTTAATACAAATATACCCGAGCGGACAGCTTGGCGCTGAAAGGGAATGCCTTGAACTTCTTCAGATAGGCAGCCTGGCAATAACCAAAGTATCTGCTGCCGTAATGGAAGGTTTTATTGAAGATTATAAGGTCCTGGGGCTACCCTACCTTTTTGAAGATAAAGAACATACATATAGGGTACTGGACGGTGAGATAGGAAAAAGGCTGCTCCATTCAGGTGAAAAAATATGGCTGCGGGGATTATGTTTTTATGATGCCGGATCGAGAAGCTTTTATACAAAGGAAAAACCTGTTAACAGTCCCGGTGATCTCAAAGGAATGAAAATACGTGTGATGAAAAGTATTACAGCAGTAAATATGGTACAAGCCCTTGGGGGTTCTCCCACACCCATAGCCTGGGGCGAGTTGTACACAGCCCTTCAGAGCGGGGTTGTTGACGGTGCTGAAAATAATCCTCCCAGCTTCTACCTGTCACGCCATTACGAAGTTTGTAACTACTATTCACTTGACGAGCATACTACCATCCCCGACGTCCTTCTGATAAGCAGGATTATCTGGGATAAACTGAGTGATGAAGAAAAAAAATGGGTACAGGAGGCGGCGGATGAATCCGTAGTATATCAGAGAGTACTATGGCAGGAGTCGGAACAGGAAGCTCTTGAGGGCGTTCAGAAAGCCGGCGTGAAGATTATTTACCCCGATAAATCGGCGTTTTCCCGGCAGGTTGCCCCATTATATGACGCATATAAAACAAATGAAAAAATCTATAACCTTATTATGGAAATAAAGGCTGAAGCTTTAAAAACAACTGACAATGAGACTGAGAACAATAATTGATAAAATTCTTGAAAAGATACTGGTCGTTCTGATGATTGTCCTGGTACTGGATGTATTATGGCAGGTAATAAGCCGCTATGTGAACAAGTTCATGGCAAATAATTTCGATATCCAGATCCCAACAGGCTTTTATGCATTTACCGATGAGCTGGCTGGCTTTCTGCTTATCTGGGTGGCTCTTGCAGGAGCTGCCTATGCAACAGGTAAAAAGCAGCACCTGGCGATAGATCTGCTGTCAACCAAATTGGGTGACAAGGGAAAAACAATATTATCCATGATCATCAATGTACTGATAGTGATCTTTGCAACGAGTGTATTGATCATCGGCGGTTTCTGGCTTGTATATTCCAGATTTTACCTGGGGCAGGTTTCCGCTGCAATGGAAATCCCCATAGGTGTAGTATATATTATTTTGCCTTTATCAGGATTATTGATAAGCTACTATGCCATAGCTGATTTTCTTAGCCTAAGGAATACAAACAATAAAATAACAGATTAGGAATATGGACTGGACAGGTATTTTTGTTCTTGTATCGACATTTCTGATTTTTCTGGCACTGGGTGTGCCGATAGCATATAGTATAGGCCTGTCAGGAATTTTAACCATGCTGGTAACCATAGATGTGCTTCCGGCATTTACTACCATGGCACAACGCATGGCCACAGGCCTCGACAGTTTTACCCTCCTGGCAATACCGTTTTTTATTTTTGCCGGTCAGCTTATGAACAGGGGAGGTATAGCCGTAAGGCTGATTGATTTTGCAAAGGTCCTTGTAGGAAGATTACCCGGCGGACTGGCTTTTGTTAATGTTATTGCCAACATGCTGTTTGGGGCAATATCCGGCTCAGCTACTGCTTCGGCCTCTGCAATAGGCACAATAATACATCCAAGGATGAAAGCCGAAGGTTATGATGAAAATTTCAGTGCTGCTATAAATTCCAGTTCCGCAACTACCGGACTGATAATACCTCCGAGCAACATCCTGATCGTTTATTCACTTGCCAGCGGGGGCGTCTCAATATCGGCCCTGTTTATTGCAGGTTATATTCCGGGCATAATAATGGGAGTTTCATTAATGGTAGTTGGCGCGGCGTATGCTTACCGCAAAAAATATCCTGTTGATGAAAAAGTACCCTTTAAACAGGGACTGATAAAATTATGGGAAGCCACACCAAGCTTGCTGCTTCTTGTTATTGTTATCGGGGGTTTGATTGCCGGGTTTTTTACGGCAACTGAAGCTTCTGCAATAGCAGTAGTTTATTGCCTGGTGCTTTCATTTATATATAAAGAAATCAGATGGAGTGATATGCCCTGCATCATTTTAAAAACCATCCTTACAACATCGATTGTTATGCTGCTTATTGCAACTTCACTGGGTTTATCGTGGATCATGTCATACGAGAACATACCGCAAACAGTGAGTAGCGGACTCCTGAACATAAGTGACAGCCCTGTCATTATTCTGCTGATAATTAATCTTATCCTGCTCTTTGTTGGTACTTTTATGGATATGACGCCTGCTGTCCTGATCTTTACTCCTATATTTCTTCCGGTAGTTACGCAGCAATTGGGCATGGACCCTATACATTTTGGTATCGTATTAATTATGAACCTATGCGTAGGCCTTATCACGCCGCCTGTAGGCACGGTCCTTTTCGTTGGCTGCAGCGTGGCAAATGTTAAGATCCATTCAGTAATAAAACCTTTGATACCGATGTTTATAGCTATGATAATAAGCTTATTTTTAGTAACATATATACCACAGCTTAGTCTGTGGCTTCCGGGACTGTTTAAGTTTTGATATAGTATCAGGAGAGATTGTACTGTAGGCATGAGAAAGTCGAAAAACCGCCATTGCCATCCCGTTTCCCGTCTCAGACGGGACAAGTTAGTCGGAGGAAGCAATCTCATTGATGCAGCTTTCAACAGATTGCTTCGTTGTTCCTTCTCGCAAAGACGGAAATAAATAAGGAGCTGTCCCTTTTAAAAATAGGGAGCTGTCCCTTTAAAAATAAAAAACTATGCAAATTGAGAAATATTCATTCGGAACAGGTGATCGCTTCGGGGAAGAAGGCGGGAGCCAGCTTGAGGCAATAATAGAGATCAATAACCTTGGCATCCCTGTTGTCCCTGTATGGAACAAATCGCACAGGGAGCATTCCATTGTTAAAACAACACCGGCCTCAGTAGCCAAAGAAGCCGCAAATGCAGTTGCTGCAAAAAAATGGAAAGGAAGCTACTATGTTGATGCCGACCATATCGGGCTATTAACGGTTGACGGCTTTATGGATCACAGCAACTTTTTTACAATAGATGTTGCGCACTTTATAGGCCGTCAGGCACCTGCCGAGATAAGCTCTTCATTTGTCCGACGGTATAACCATTATAACGGCAGGTTTAGCATTCCCGGTATTGAGGAAGAATTAAATATAACAACGTATTTTCTGCAAGAAACAGCTGACAAGTACCTGCTTGCTATCACTGAAGTAAAAAAGATATATGACTATATTGCAGAAAAAAAAGGACCGGATAATTTTATTCCTGAGGTATCGATGGATGAATGTGAGGCCGCCCAGACACCTGCTGAGCTTTTTTTCATTCTGGCAGAGCTGAAATACCAGGGGGTGGAGGTGCAGACCATAGCCCCTAAATTTTCCGGTCTTTTTGCCAAAGGAGTTGACTATATAGGGAACATCAAAGATTTTGCAAAAGAGTTTGAACAGGATGTGGCGGTGGTAAAATATGCTGCTGAGACATTCGGACTACCTGCTAATCTTAAACTTAGCGTTCATAGCGGCAGTGATAAATTCTCAATTTACCCGGCCATTAAAGCTGCTGTTAAAAAGTTTGATGCCGGGATTCACATTAAAACAGCAGGCACAACATGGCTGGAAGAGATAATCGGTCTGGCGGAAGCCGGCGGCGAAGGGCTGAAAATAGCAAAAAAGATCTATGCAAACTCGCTGCCGAGGTTCGATGAGCTTACGGGACCTTATGCTACAGTCCTGGATATAGATAAATCTCAGCTCCCCCCATATGAAGAAGTGGACTTATGGACCAGTGAGCAGTTTTCCGCAGCACTTACTCATAACAAAGATTGCCCTGAGTATGATTCTGGCTTCAGACAGTTGATGCATGTGGGCTATAAAGTAGCTGTTGAGCTTGGTGATGAATTCAGACAGGCTCTGGAAAGATACAGGGATATAATCAGTAAAAGCGTCAGTAACAATATTCTGGAAAGGCATCTAAAGCCATTATTCATAGACTGAACTTATTTACTGCGAATTGTTCTTTACTGAGGCAGGAGACACTCCGAATAACTCCTTGAAACATTTGCTGAAGTATTTCGGATCACTAAATCCTGTCTTGTAAGCTATATCCGTCACATTTTCTCCCGATTCTTCAAGTAGTTTTTTTGCAATCTCCAGTCGCATATGCCTTAAAAAATCGACAGGTGTGGTTCCGGTAAGCCCCTTCATTTTATTATAAAAGACAGTACGGCTCATATTGCATTCCTCTACGAGTCTCTCAACATTAAATTCCGGGTTATGGTAGTTATTACTTATTATGGTTTTTACATTTTCCAGGAAAGCCTGGTCACGATGGGTAATTTTTATATCATCAGGTATTGAAAATGTCCTTGCAGTAAGCCTCCTTGTTATTAATTCCCGCTGCTTCAGTATGTTACTAACCACAGTCTTAAGATGTACTGCATTAAAAGGTTTTAATATATA
>CAZBUF010000167.1:0-2859 GCA_964495025.1 uncultured Bacteroidales bacterium
ACAGCATCGGCTACAGTTGTTGTGCCCTTGCGATACGGGAAGTTAGTAACGACAACTACATCATGACCGGCGGCTTTCAACGCTTTGACAAGGTGTGTGTTATTACCTCTCTTTTCAATACGCGCATAGTAGTTGGTCATAACAACCATATCTGCTTCTTTAGCCAGATTCAAAGCTTCTTCAACTTCTTCTTCTTCGGCATAAAATCCAGTATCATCCAGAATGAGATTAGTAGAATGTTTGGTCATCTGTTCACAGAACATATGGGCATGACTGTACATATCCTTTCCAAGAAACTCGTACGGGATGGTTTGTTCAACCACAAGGATTTTCTTGTCTTTGCTTAATGGCAGCAGTTTTTTATCATCGCGAACAACCAGCAATGCTTTGTGAGCTACTTCCCATGAGAAGTCGATGTTTACTTTATCTCTGACAATAGCTGTGGTTTTCTTCGGATCCATTTTACCTGCTTTTTCAAACAGCCCCTGGTCATACTTTTTGTTGAGCAAACGACGTACTGCATCATCCACACGTTCTTCAGAAAGCTCGCCGTTTTCAACAGCCATTTTAATGCCAAACAGGCATTGTGAACGGGATTCATCATCAGCCTTGAGCAGGATGTGGTCCACACCTGCCTTAACTGCCATGGCACATGCTTGCGGAAGTGGCCATTTTTTCAGGATAGCAGCCATACCGATTGCATCGGAAACAATTATACCATCAAATCCCATTTCACCCCTTAGAAGATCAGTGAGGATCTTTTTCGAAAGAGTAGCCGGATATTCTTCATCATAGGCCGGGTAAATGGTATGTGCTGTCATAAGTGCCGATGCTCCGGCATCTACACCTGCCTGAAAGGCAGCCAGCTCAACCTCCTGCATACGTTTTTTATCGCCGCGGCAAACATCGAGCACATCGTGCGCATCTGTCGCGGAATCACCACGGCCAGCGAAATGTTTAATCGTTGCTATAATACCTGCATCCTCATAACCACGGACAGTTGCATCAATGAACTTTGCGCAAACCTTAGGATCGTCCCCGAACGAACGGACACCGATCTCCGGATTCAATGGATTTATATTCACATCACAAACCGGATGATAGAATTGAGTTACACCTATAGCAGCCATCTGACGTGCCATCAGATTTGCAAGTTTATAGGCAAGATCGACATCGCCGATTGCTGTAATACCCATTGGAGGTGGAAACTGCAGAATACCTCCGGCGGTGTAATCATTCTTAAAATCGCCTTCCATATCAATCGTAACGTGAAGCGGAATTCCCGAATTCCGGTTCATCGCTATTTTCTGAAGGTTATTGAGTGCTTCGGTGAGCTCTTCAGGCGTTACACTCACGCCGAAGGCACGAGAGTCGAAATAGGTA
Source organism: uncultured Bacteroidales bacterium (assembly GCA_964495025.1). Classification (GTDB taxonomy): domain Bacteria; phylum Bacteroidota; class Bacteroidia; order Bacteroidales; family UBA10428. Next base: position 1,384 of record CAZBUF010000167.1, read on the forward strand.
TGTGCGATGTCGAAATAATCATCAGGTTCCTCGAAGTTGGGATCGATCTGTGTACGTCCCCAATATAGATTTTTACATGTTTCCATTGCGTACGGTTCAAGACAGATCCCTCCTGCATGTAGTTTGGTAATCTGTTCGATCCCGGAAGGTGTCGGAATGGCACCACGCCACGTAAATGTTAGTAGCTGGCCGCATTTCTCCAGCAAACTCATTTTCGCGATTTTCGCTGCAACAAAATTATCTCTTTCTTTTGACATTGTGTATCTCCTTAAAATTTATTGTTTTGTATTTTTTGTACTGATTACGATCGCTGGATGCGAGCTGTAGCTTGCATCACGATGTTGAGCTTCAAATTTAAAATATATTTGTTTATTCGCAAGGATTTTTTCAATAATTTTGTTATTTACCAGGCTATATAAAATTAATAATTATTTAAGATTTATTTAATACTATAATAATTTTATTAAATAGTATAAAAATATATAATTCAAAGATTAAAATTTATATATACAATTTATTACTCAATTTATTTTTCTACCAATTCAATTAAAGCATTAACAACAGGTTTAGGATTATAATTACGATCAAAGAGCAGGCAATAGTTGGTTCTGCCCGGTATCGGCCAGTTGTTTTTCCACGACTGGTTATCATGAATACCCCAAAGGGTCACCCTGCTGATCTTATCCTTATGTTTTATAAAGATCTTAAAGAAATCAACATAACGCTCAGTATGCTTTTTCTGCATTTCATCAGGCAAGCCGTCGGCATATGGATTTAGTTCTTTTCTCATCCCGGCTCTCATCCTCACGTCTGCCCCCATGTTAAATTCCGGCCAGGGCAGCATATCAAGGTCCAGCTCAGTTATTGCAACGTCACATCCTGCTTCATTAAATGCTATGATACTCTCTTCAAGTTCCTCAAGGCCGGGATATTCTAAAGAATAATGGCCCTGCATACCCACCTCATCTACCTTTACACCTTTTGATTGTAAATCCTTAATCAGCTTAATAACGGCAACTCTTTTATGAGGACTGGCAATAGAATAATCGTTGTATATCAATTTAGCATCAGGATCAGCTTCACGGGCATATTCAAAGGCTTTCTGCACATAATCCCCGCCGATAATATTGTACCATATATTTTCACGCATCTTACCATCATCTCCAACCGGTTCATTAACAACATCCCATGCGTGAACGCGTCCCTTATAGCGACCTACAACAGTCTTAATATGATCCTCCATGCGCTTAAGAAGGGTCCCGCGATCGACCAGGTTTCCGGAATCGTCCTGAAAAACCCATGGAGGTGTTTGTGAGTGCCAGATTAAAACATGCCCTATTATATACATATCATTCTTTTGTAGATGAATTTAATTTTGAACCTCAGAATTGGTGGAAGATAAAAGCACTAGCAGGTTGTACTTCTGATAATATTACTGGATTAAAAGGATTAACTGATAAAAATGGGGCTAAAACT
>CAZBUF010000168.1:0-3947 GCA_964495025.1 uncultured Bacteroidales bacterium
TCATCTTTACCCCTGTCAGATGAAAAAATCCTGCCTATGGTTGCATACTTTTTTAATGTAACGATATCATCTCCATTTTCAATAAGTTTCCGGACATTTATCCTGTTCGCAATACCCATTAATGTGCCGCATACAATCCCATGAGGTATATCAAAAGAGCCTCCCATTGAAGAAGCAAATCCATGTACAACACCTAAACCTGCATTTGAAAGAGTGATCCCTGAAATCATTGCTGCATAAGCCATACCTGTGCGTGCATTAATATCATTGCCATCGCTGCATGCACTTAACAAAGATGTACTGATACATCTCAGCCCTTCAACTGCAAGTGAATCGGTAAATAAAAAGGATTTATCTGATAAATATGATTCCAGCAGCTGTGAAAAAGCGTCCATCCCACTTGCTGCTGTAATTTCAGGAGGGCAGGTAATTGTCAGTTCCGGATCAACAATTGCATAATCAGGCACAAAATTGGCATGACGCAAGGATTTTTTAAATCCCCTCTCCCCTATCTCGGAGATCACTGCATTGTTGGTAGTCTCACTTCCGGTACCTGATGTTGTTGGAATTGCTATAAAAGGTAATTTTGTTCCGGGATGTATTTTTGTTCCAACTCCTTCAAGATAGTCTTTGACGTTCTCTCCTGACTGCAGCATTGCTGATACGGCTTTTCCTGTGTCCACCGCACTTCCTCCTCCTATGGCAACAACAATTCTGACATTTTTCCGGAAGTACTCCTGAACAATCTCATCAACATCAGAGGGTGAGGGTTCTTTTATTATTCGTACCCTGAATATTTCAAGGTTTTCATTCTCAAGGGTATTAATTAGTTTTCTGCCAGCATCACCCGAATTAAAAGAAGAAGCACCGGTAACAACAAGAACTGTCCTGCCATATTTTTTAATTATTGAGGGCAGCTCTTCCCTTGTGCCCTGCCCAAAGAATATTTGTGGTAATTTTGATAATTTAAATGAGCTTACCATTTTGTTTTATCTTCGGGGCAAAGTATTAAATGTTTTATTCCTTCACGTGGCCTGGCCATCCAGCCGGCAACAGTTTCCTTCCATTTTAAATAGTGCTGTGTGCTCTTATGGGCAGATGCAGCTTCTTCTGATTCATATGCTTCATATAAAACGAATTTGGATGAATTACCGGCTTCCTGCAAAAGATCGAATCTCAGGTTACCAGGTTCTTTGACCGATTTGCTTTGATTTTCAACAGAAGCCTTGATAAAGTCTTCAGTATGTTTGTCTTTAACCCATACATGAACAAAAGTAACTATCATAAGTTATATTTTAATCAGGTTTCTTACACATGATCATCTGACAATTTAAAATTAAATAATTTATTCTAAAATATCATTTAGTTACAGGCCTTTAAATGGATTTGGCCCTATTTCCTTAATCTTTTGGACATAATTATTAATTAATCCCGGTATTTTATGATAACCGTTTATCTCAATGAATTCGATCCTCACCCTGTCAGGTTCAAGCATCATTGTCTCCAGTGTTTCTCTGAAATTCTTCACCCTGGTTTCAGTAAGCTGGCTTCCCTGAATATAATGGCACTGGTAATCTTCTCCGGGCATACAACCTATCTGAAGAACACCATCAAAACCCTTTGACAGTGCATCAGATATCCACACATTATTTATTGACCCTATACATCTTACAGGTATTATCCTGATATAGGCACTGTAATTAAATCTCTTATAACCAGCCATATCGAATGCAGGATATGCATCGTTCTCACAAACGAATGCCAGAATTCGCGGTTTTTCCTCAGATTCGTCAGGGATGTGAACAGATCTGATCATTTCTGATACAAGGTTAATTGAGTAATCGCCAAAATTTATTACTCTCTCGGGGCATGATCCCAGGCATATGGCACACCGCCTGCAGCGATTAATATTAAGTAAAGGCGCCCCTTTGGCGGTTTCATCATATGCGCCGAAAGGACATTCTTCAGTACACCGCTTACAGTCAGTGCACCTGTCCATGTATAGCTGAGGATAATACCTGTCGCCTGAGCGCGGATGGACCGATGTCCCCTGCTTACTGGCAATCATACACTGGATTGACTTAAGTACCGCACCTCTTGCATCTTCCATGCACCCTGCAATATCCATTGGTGAACGAAAAGAACCTGCTGTATAAATACCTGTTCGCCTTGTTTCATAAGGAAAACAAATAAAATGAGAATCCGGGAAATTATATTTAATATCAGGCAATCCCTTGCCCTGACGGTATTTCAGATTCAACTCCTTACTTTCTGCCGGCACCATGCCGGTCGCAAGTACTACCAGATCGACTGCTATGCATATTTTTTCACCTATGAGCGTATTATCTATCTCAACATTTATTTTATTATTCTCTTTACTAATCTTCTTTACTTCTCCCCTGGTAAAAAATATCCTTTCATCGTTCTGCACTTCCTTATAGAAACTTTCATAATGGCCCGGGGTCCTTATATCTCTGTGTATAATAAATACCAATGCGTTCCTGTTAATATTCCTGATATATTTGGCCTGTTTCAATGAGGTGCCGCAACAGAATGATGAACAATACGGCAGGTGCTCTTTGCTTCTTGAACCTGCACATTGTATGAAAAGAACACTCCCGGGAACTTTTTTATCCGATGGTTTTAATATCGCACCTGCTTTTGCCATATCCTCAAGTTCAATATTTGTAATGATATTGGCATACCTTCCATAGCCAAATTCTGTCAACTTATCAGCGTTGTATGGTTTCCAGCCCAGAGCAGCAATAATCGATGCAACCGTAAATTGCTTATTACCTTTAGCGGTTGCAACTTCCACCTTAAATTTCCCGGGTTGTCCCGATATTTCAATTATTCGCGCAGATGTAAATATTTTAATATTATTTAATCGCCCAAGCTCATCCAGCATTTTATGAATAACAGGATCTTCAAAATCAGTATATGGTGTTTTTGCCGGCAACTGTTTATATAGCCTGTTTTGCCAGCCTCCCGGCTCAGATTCTTTTTCTACCAGTATCATGTTATACCCTGCTTTTGCCCCTTCAATTGCTGCAGTTATTCCTGTAATACCTCCTCCGATAATTAATATATCGGAACTTTGTTCTTCCTGTTTATAAGTAGTAACCAGACTTATATTCCGGGCTTTCACAATACCCATACGAAGGTAATCCGAAGCAAGCATCTGAGTATCTTCATTATTTGGTTCGTTGCACCAGATCACCTGTTCTCTCAGGTTGACCCTTTCGGTAATTACTTTATCGCCAAAGCAAAACTGCCGGATATTTACACGCGGAGAGCAGGCTGCAATAATAACTCCTTCAAGATCTTCTTTTTCTATATCTTTCCTGATTAATTCAGTCCCCTCATGTGAGCATAACGCCGGATGTTTCCTGCACACACTTATTTTATGTTCATACCCGGCCACATCAGCCAGAGCTTTTATGTCAAGGCAATCACCAATTTGACATCCTGTACAGATATACACTCCCGGATCTTTTTTCAACTCACTTACTTGATTAATATACTTACTGAATAGCATTTAATGCAGCTCCTGTAGCATCTCTTAATGATGAAGGCACATCCATTGGCCTTTTGGAGCAACCTGCAGCATATATGCCTTCAGGCAATGATTCTGATAAAATGAATCCATAAATATCTTTGCGTATGCCTCCCGGCTGAAAATCAGAAGGACTGATCCCTGATGCAAGAACCACAAGATCAAATTCCTCTTTCGTTTTCCTCCCTGACATAGTATCCTCCGCCTCAATAATAATATTACCCGATGTTCTGTCTTCTTCTATTTTGGCGATTTTTCCCTTTATCAATTCTATGTTATTCCGGGCTTCGGCCTTTACGAGTATGTCTTCATTCCGGCCCGTTACTCTCAGGTCGATATAAAATATTTTTATTTTTATCTGCGGATATCTTTCACACACAGTTAACGCATG
>CAZBUF010000169.1:0-3619 GCA_964495025.1 uncultured Bacteroidales bacterium
GAGCGTGCAAATTCCTGATGATTATAGCCAGATTACATGGTTTGGTTCAGGACCTCAGGAGAATTATATTGATCGTTGTTATGGTACTTATGTCGGACTTTTCACCATGAATATAAATGATTTTATTACACCTTACATTAAGCCCCAGGAAAATGCAAACCGTACCGGAGTCCGTTGGATGAAGTTTACACGGGACGGCGACGGAAGGGGGATTAAAGTAGATGGGAAGGATCTCTTAAGTATAAGTGCCTGGCCCTGGACCTCCGAACAATTGGAAGTAGCAAATCATACCAATGAATTACCTGCCAATGGTTTCATTACTGTAAATATTGATCTTAAACAAATGGGAGTTGGAGGTAATGATTCCTGGTCTATGAATGCGTTCCCCCTGGAACAATACCAGCTTAAGGCCGGAAAATACAACTATTCGTTCTCATTAACTTCTAAATCCACAAAATGATGGAAAACGATTAATCTCAGGGAAAAAGCATATTAACGCCCATCCATATCTGCATTTCCTGCATCAGGCATTTCATATAATATGTCGTTGGATCTATCCTCAGTAAAGATATTGTATGAGCTAATTTTGAAAGAAAAACTCAAATGAAGTATTGTCCATGCTTCTTGCATTAGACAAGACTTATAGCATTTCAGAAAAAAAACGACCGGCGAAAAAATGCCGGTCATCCCTTCTGGTGAACCTCAGGGGACTGAAATCGAACCAATTTCTTCCGGATCTTGCACTATTATTCAATTTGAATAGGTTTTTAGATAGTTAGATAATAAATCACATATATTAAATAATTCAATTTTATTTTACGGGTTAAAAATTAGTAAAATCACCACCTAATTCATACTTTTATTTTGTCCAACTTACTTTGAAGACATGCATACCTAATGATACATCACAAATTCTTGCAATAAAAATCCCCAAAATAATTAGGATTTGAAATAATATCTCATGATTTTGATTCATGGTAAATGTATTTAATTTTATTTTGCTTTATGATACTCGGTTATATATTCTTTTGTTAAAGTATAAATGACTTGAGTAAGGCTTATCTTATTTAAATAGACATGTACGCAAGAATTATCCAAAGTTATACGGATTACATCATTTTGAAATTCCCAGGGTAATTCTTGAATATCTCTATCCAAAAAGGATATATCTTTAAGTAATCTATAGATAACAGGAATTAAATCATCCACGAAATTTCCAGTAAAAACAATACTATCCACCCCCTCCAATAAAGCAATAGATTCACCAATATATTTTTTAATTTGATTGATATATATATTAAAGGCTAGTTCTACTTTTTTATCGGTTCCATATTTCCTAATTAACTCATAAGATTCCAGGTTATAACCTGTTAGTCCTATAAATCCGCTTTTCCTTTTTAGAATATCATCAATTTCATGAACTGAATAGTTGTTTTGTTTCATTAGATAAAATACAATACCTGGATCAAGATCACCGCATGATTGTTTACTCATTATACCTTCCAATGGCGTACAACCATAACTTATACATACCGGGCGATTATTTTCTATTGCACATACTGTTGTTTGATTGTCAAGAACAATAGAAATTGTTTTGTTTGAATTTTTTGGAATAGTTGCATTATAGCTATGCCAAATTCCATGAAATCCCCATTTCTGGAATTCATTTTCATTCTTGTTGTCTTGTGGTATAGCATAATATTTTTCAATTTCAGGCAATTTTCTGAAAAATCCCGTTTCGAAAAAAGCAATAATTAGTTCATCACTGCATACTTCATGAAGAATTGTTAAAAAATTTAAGATAGTTGAAATGTATACCGGACGAATCGGAATAAGCTTTTTCAATTTTATAAAAAATGGCTCATCCACTATTTCAGCCTGATTAAATAAATCGCCACCAAATAATAATCTAATAGCAATTGCTTGAATTCTTTTTTCTCCTTTTATTAAATTAATTTTTTTTATTAATTGCTTATGATTTGAGAATTCTCCTATATTGATTTTTAAAAACTTAAAAGAATTGTTGATTTCTTTTGTTTTTATATCTCTTAATCTTTTTTCGTTGATAGTAGGCTCAATAATTAAAATCATGTCAATTCATTTTAATATTTAACTAATACTTAATTCAATTACTTTAGACATTCCCTGATAAGCATCTCTTGCTATCATTAATTCCTCATCATTTGGAATTATTAATATCCTGGTTTCAGAATCATTATATGAAATATCTGCTATTCCATCTTTATAATTATTACTCAGGGCGGGATCTATTTTGATACCAAAAAACTCTAATCCTTTACACACCATGTTTCTAATGACAGGAACACCAACGCCTAACGAATCTGTAAAAATTAGCACATCTGCTTTTTGTAATAACACGACATAGTATCCTATGTACTTTTTTATTCTCCTTATGTACATATCCAAAGCCCTTTCCCCTAATTTATCGCTTGCCATATTTTCTATTGCATCCCTTAAGTCAGAAGATTTTCTAAATATGCTTAGAATACCACTTTGTTTATTAAAGATTTTTTCAGTTTCCTGAGATGATAATTTATTATTATACATCATATAGAATATAAGGCCCAAATCCACATCCCCTGAGCGTGTATTCATAATTAATCCCTCTAAAGGTGTAAATCCCATTGAGGAATTAATAGATTTACCGTATTTTATAGCACAAATACTTGATCCACCTGTACCAAGATGGCAACTGATTATCTTTAAAGTTTCGGGATCTTTCCCTAAATATTTGAAACTTTCTTCCATTACATATTTATGCGATATTCCATGATATCCCATTCTTTTCAAATTATATTTTTTAATTAAGCTTAATGGTAAAGCGTATGTCGCCAAATCTTTTGGAATTGTGCTATGAAAAGCATTATCAGTGACTATATATTGAGGTATATCAGAATATTCATTATTACAATATTCTATTAACTGGAAACAAATTGGATTATGCAGTGGTGCAATTCCAAAAGTTGATTTTAGCTTAGTCAAATCATCAGGATTAATTCTTGAAGATTTTTGAAAATAAATACCAGCATTTACATACCTATGTGCAAAACAATTATAAAAAACTGTATTGTCTTTCACATGATCTTCGTTAATTAATTCAAGTGCTTTTTGTAAAGCCTCTATATGATTAGATATCTTTACCTTAACAATTCTCTTTTCAGTATATGTATAATGAGTTATGGTCGAGATCTCAGCGGTTTTTATGCCAACTCTTTCAGCTTCACCCGTGATTATTTCTTGCTCATCCGGCATTCTTATTATTTTATATTTAAGTGATGAGCTACCACAGTTTAATACCAGTATATTCATCTTCTTCAAATTATAAAGTCATTATTAAATTTCATCATCACACCATCCAAAAGTTGGCATTCCAATATTTCTGTATACAATAAGAGCTTTGCCATATATTGAATTTTCTAATTCCCAAGTTTTTAGACTGTTGTCCAAATCATCCATTTCCTCTGATCCAGCACCAAAACCAATAGTTGGTATCTTTAACTGACCATAAGTGTATGAACCTTCAGTTACTATTCTTTTCCAGTAACCTATAGACGTATGCACGAAAAATTCTTTTAGTACTTCAAAAGCAGATGAAACA
>CAZBUF010000170.1:0-3632 GCA_964495025.1 uncultured Bacteroidales bacterium
TTAATTGACTAAATATTTTACTGCTGCCAATAACTAAGGCTTCGTGTGGCTGAAAGCCAAACATGAAGCCAATGTTGCACGAAATCCCATTATTATCAGTACTATGGAAATTAAATAAGGTTATAAGGTTTAGTTTTAACTATTAAGCGAAGAAAGAAAATAAATCCGGGAAGATTTTCAGTTGATATTTTTTATGGATATTATTATGAAAGCACCTCATATATTAAATTATAAGATAATTTTTTCATTACAGGCAATAGGATTTCCTGCCATTATTCACAGCAAAAATTATACTATTTAGCATATTTTAATACTTGTCTCCATGGCATACCTTCCAGGGGAGGACCCCGTTTTGGTTTTATGATTTCTATGCGTATCATTTTACTTCCACAAACAGGACATATTTCATATGATTTATTATAAGGCTCTGAAGATTCTTTACCGGAATAAGATAATATCCCAAAGTTTTTCTGTAAGCGCCTAAGTAAAGGCCTTTGAGTTGAAGAAAGGAATCCGTAATGCCTTACCCTTACAAATCCTTTAGGTAAAATATGCCGGGTAAACCTTCGCAGGAATTCTATTCCGGCAAGGGTCAATATTTTTCGTTTATTCTCATCACGATAATCTTTATAGTAAAAAGACACATAATTATCATCGATACTTATAATGCGATGATTGCTTATGGCTATACGATGAGTATATCGTCCAAGGTATTCCAGGACGCTGTTTACTCCATTAAATGGACTTTTGGTATATACAACCCAGTTGTTTTGATATAACTGCTCATGCAATCCAGTCTCAATCCTGATATGTTGTTGTTGACAGGCACATTTCAGCATACCGGTGTATTTTGCCCTGAATACTATGCTCATTGCTTTGACAGAAAACAGGTATTTAGCTTTATTCTTTGCATTCACCCATTTGTTTCTTACAGACACACCGCCTGCAGGCACCAGGCAATGCAGGTGTGGGTGCAGTGAAAGGTTCTGTCCCCATGTATGAAGAACAGCTACCATACCCGGCATAGCCCCAAGGTATTTGGGATCTATAGCAAACATACTTATGGTTTCCCATGCTGCTTTGAATAGCAGGCCATAAACCAAAGCGGGTTGATACAGGCATAATTGATTCAGGGTATCAGGCAGGGTAAATACCACGTGATAGTACGCTACAGGCAGCAGGTCTTCTGTACGTGCCTTTATCCAATCTTCCCGTTGCACTCCCTGGCATTTGGGACAATGCCTGTTACGGCAACTGTTATAGCTGATTATTATTTGTCCGCAGTCAGAACACCGATCCACATGCCCTCCCATAGCTTCTGTCCGGCAGTTACGTATGGCACGTAAGGTACGTAGCTGGTACGTATTGGGATGATGTGTATTGATATATTCTTTTCCAAAAGTCCTGATCACTGCGGCTACTTCATGCCGCGGCCGCATCAGACCTTATCTTTTATTGCCTGCCGGTAGAGTACATCCAGGGGACTGAATATCCTGCTGCGGTTGGGTTTTGCCACATGCAGGTATACCATTGTAGTCTCAATGCGTTCGTGTCCCAGTAATTCCTTGATGGTAACAATATCCATCCCTTCTTCCAGAAGGTGTGTTGCATAACTATGACGAAGCGTATGTAGGGTAATATCTTTTCGCAATTTGCATTTTTTAACGGTTTCCCTTAATACCCATTGTAAGCCTCTTGTACTCATAGATGTTCCGGGCTCTTTACCGTTAAACAGGTAATCTACCGGCTGACAAGCATAATAATACTTGCGTAATCCCTGCAGAATAACAGGTGATAAAGGAATATAACGGTCTTTGTTGTACTTGCTCTGGCGTATATGAATCATCATCCTGCCCGAGTCAATATCCCCGATCTTCAACCTGCATAATTCCCTGGCACGTAAACCTGCCGAATAAATAAGTGCCAGCAAAACACGGTGTTTCAATAAATCCGGCTTCCGGAATAACATCCTGCATTCATCCCTGTTTAGAACTACCGGTAGCTTATCCTGCCTTTTTATTTGAGGTAATTTAACTGCTTTATCATTCATGCCTAATAACCTGTAACAATACCGCAGTCCATATACAGTATGTTTAAAATCACTTAAGGAGGGTACTTTCGAATCACGTGCCAGTGAAGCAAGGTACCTGTTCAGCTTTTTTTCTTCTATATGCTGTGGTAGTTGATTGAAGTGCAGGCATACCTGTGCCAGTTTACGCCCATAATTGCCAAGTGAACTTTTTGACATGCCCGCCAGGACAATCTTCTCTTCCAGTTGCTGATACAATGTGCTGAATCCACGAACCTGATGACTGGCTTGTTCTACTAATGTAAAACTTCTTTTTCGTAACTTTGTAACAGTTTTTTGTTTCATAGTAAAATAGTTTTTGGTTAATAATCTATTTTACTAATTTTATTTGAGACTATCCCGCCTCTGTATAGGGGCGGGATTTAGTGCAACACCGCATAAAACCAAGCCGGGTGGCAGTAGCATTATGATAGGTAAACAGAAATATATAAAATATCTAGCGGTTGACATGCAATTGGGGGATACTCCCGGCCATTTTTTATGCGGGGACCGTTTAGGCACAAGCGGGGCTGATATAAGAAATTAAGAAATATATTATATAACTTTAAAAAATAATTAAATATGATCATTAAACGAATTAACTGGAAAACGAAGCTGATTTTTACAGCTTTAACTTTATGTTCAATTTATTCATGTAAACAATCAACTTCAACAAAAATAATGAATCCTTCAGGTTTTGAAATAAAGAGAGGTGTTAATCTTAGTCATTGGTTATCACAAGATTTTGGGTGGGCACCCAAGTATACCTATATCAATGAAAATGATATAAGATATATTGATAGCATTGGATATGATCATGTGAGGATTCCAATAGATGAACATGAAATGTGGGACGAAAATGGAATACCAATTCAAGAAGCCTTTGATCATTTAAAAAGTTGTTTAAACTGGTGTAATAAATATAACCTGAGGGCCATTGTAGATTTACACATCATCCGTTCACATCATTTTAATGCAGAAAACGAGGGTGGAAAAAACACTCTCTGGGACGATCCCAAAGCACAGGATGAATTGGTAGTTATCTGGCTCCAGCTATCGGAAGTGCTTCATAAATACCCTAACAGCATGGTCGCTTATGAAATAATGAATGAAGTAGTTGCACCGAAACATGATGACTGGAATAAGCTATTAAACCGGGCAATAGCAGCAATTCGCGAGAAAGAAGCAGAACGGGTTTTAATAATAGGATCAAATATGAAGCAAATGGCACAATACCTGCAATACTTAAAACTTCCGGAAAATGACAAAAACATAATTTTGAGTTTTCATTATTATACGCCCCTGGCATTTACACATTATAAAGCAAATTGGACACCTGTTGGGGAATATACAGGTCCGGTCAATTATCCTGGACAAATTATTTCAGATGCAGATTATGAGAAATATGTCGATACAACAAACAAAGCAATGACAGAAGGGATTTCCGACGCAAGGGATTATTTTAATAAAAAAAGGCTTATAGAGGTATTCAAATCAGGAATTGAATTTGCCAAGGCAAAAAACCTGCAGTTGTATTGCGGTGAATTCGGCTGTTTACCTACTG
>CAZBUF010000171.1:0-3965 GCA_964495025.1 uncultured Bacteroidales bacterium
TTCGGTATCCCTTCGCTTCTGCCTGAAAATGTCCGGTTACTGTCAGGCCCGGGATGCCCTGTATGCGTAACAAGCAATAAGTTTATTGATACTGCGGCAGCATATTCAAGACTTGATGATGTTATAATAACTACTTACGGCGATCTCATAAGGGTTCCCGGTTCATCTATCAGTCTGGATAACGAAAAAGCAAAGGGTGCTGATATAAGAATTGTCTATTCCACATTGGAGGCGCTGGAGATTGCAAAAAACAATATAAATAAAAAGGTCATCTTCCTTGGAATAGGTTTTGAGACAACCATTCCTTCGAGTGCTGTTGCGATACTTGAGGCGTCAAAACAAAACATTGATAATTTCTATCTTTTCAGTTCTCATAAGATCATGCCACCGGCCATGAGTGCACTTATTGATGAAGGTATAAAGATTGACGGTTATATCGGCCCGGGCCACGTTTCAACAGTGGCCGGAGCGAAAATGTATGACAGCCTCGCGGAGAGATATAATATTTCTGTTGTTATATCCGGCTTTGAGCCGCTTGATATTATGCAGTCAGTTTATTACCTGGTGAGGCAGATCGAAAATAACAGTCCAAAGGTTGAAATACAGTATAAAAGAGTTGTTACATATGAAGGAAATACAAAGGCCCAGCTAATGATAAATGAGGTTTTTGAACCACGTGACGACTGGTGGCGGGGACTTGGAGTTTTGAAAGGGAGCGGTATGGGTATTAAGGAAAAATACCAGGCATATAACGCTGAAAAAAATATTGATGTTAAGGTGGAGGAAACCATAGAACCTGCGGGCTGTATTTGCGGTGAGATATTAAAGGGATTGAAAAAGCCCATGGACTGCAAATTATTCAGGAAAGTATGTACGCCCGCAAATCCTGTTGGCACCTGTATGGTTTCAAACGAAGGGGCATGCCAGGCATTTTTTAATTTTGGATCTTAGATTTACTATTTTTGATTTGCACAGCATGCGATTATTGATTTGCACAGCATGCGATTTTAATTTCATTTAAGCCTGTTCCCCCAGGCTCATAGTGTTGATGAGCTATGGAATACAGGCAATAAAAAAATTCTGAGATGAGCAAGACTATTCTTTTAGGACATGGCAGCGGCGGGAAACTAACAAGTGATCTTATAAAAAATACGTTTATTAAATATTTTAAAAATCCTGTGCTTGATGCACTGTCAGATTCTGCAATTTTAGATATTGATGGCAGCCTGCTGGCCTTTACAACCGATTCATATGTTGTTGATCCCATTTTCTTCCCCGGCGGCGATATCGGAAAACTTGCAGTATGCGGCACCGTCAATGACCTTGCCGTATCCGGTGCCGAACCCCTGTTTATCAGTGCATCCTTTATTATTGAAGAAGGTTTTTCCATTGATGAGCTTGAAACTATCACAAAATCAATGCATGAAGAAGCTGACAAGGCAGGAGTAAAAATTGTGACAGGTGATACCAAGGTTGTAAATAAGGGTTATTGTGATAAGATATTCATTAACACTTCGGGAATAGGACTTCTGGATAAAAAGTATAAAGATATTTCTATAGGGCAGAACATACAGCCCGGTGATAAAATTATTCTTAACGGCTGTATAGGTGACCATGGAATAGCAGTTATGGGTGCAAGGGAAAACCTGAAGTTTGAAACTGAGATAATAACAGACTGTGCTTCACTGAATCATCTTATAAAATGTGTTCTTGATACAGGGGCAGAAATAAAATTTATGCGTGACATCACAAGGGGCGGACTTGCCACGGTAGTATCAGAAATAGTCGGTGACAGGAAATTCGGTATCTCACTCAATGAGTCTGACATACCTGTAAGGGAAGGTGTAAGAGGAATGTGTGAGATCTTCGGTTTTGATCCGCTGTTTCTTGCCAATGAAGGAAAAGTGCTGATCATAGTATCTGATGCGGATACAGCAAAATCTATGGAAAAGTTGAAAAAACATGAATTTGGGAAAGATGCAGCAGTTATTGGTGAAATCACTTCTGCCAGTCCCGGTAAAGCGATCATGCGATCAGTAGTCGGCGGCTCACGGATCATTGAAAAGCTGGCAGGCGAGCAGTTGCCAAGGATATGTTAGATAGTTCACAGACAGTATATTATATCAGTAATTTCGTTCCGCGATAAATATCCTGCATCTCTGATCGTATGGATAATCATTAATCTGCTGAATAATATTTTTAGTAACTTGCGTTCCGTTTTACAACAAAATTAACCTTCATTTATTATGATCTTTGATATCAACATGATCAAATCGGTTTACGGGGATTTCAAAAACCGTGTGGACACAGTGAAAAATATTGTTAAGAAACCTCTTTCATTAACTGAGAAGATATTGTATGCGCATCTTTATCCGGGTCATGCTAAAAAGAGTTTTTCAAGGGGTGCTGATTATGTTAATTTCTCACCTGACAGGGTTGCATTGCAGGATGCTACCGCACAGATGGCGTTACTGCAGTTCATGCAGGCAGAAAGAAAGAAAACGTCCGTTCCTACAACCGTTCACTGTGATCACCTTATTCCCGCAAAGACAGGGGCTGCACAGGATCTGGAATCGTCAAAAATAACAAATAGTGAGGTCTACGATTTTCTTGCTTCAGTATCGAATAAATACAGTATTGGTTTCTGGAAGCCGGGAGCAGGAATAATCCACCAGGTGATACTGGAAAATTATGCTTTCCCCGGGGGCATGATGATTGGAACAGATTCTCATACGCCAAATGCCGGAGGTTTAGGCATGATCGCTATTGGTGTGGGTGGAGCCGATGCGGTGGATATCATGGCTGGCATGCCATGGGAGCTGAAGTTCCCTGAGTTTATCGGTGTTAAACTCACAGGCCGGCTTAATGGCTGGACATCCCCTAAGGACGTGATATTAAAGGTAGCAGGTATACTCACAGTTAAAGGAGGTACAGGCCATATCCTTGAATATTTTGGCGAAGGTGCGCAAAGCATTTCCTGCACCGGAAAAGGTACTATCTGTAATATGGGGGCAGAGATAGGAGCTACAACTTCAGTTTTCGGATACGACAGTAAGATGGCAGATTACCTGCGCATGACAGGCAGAGCTAAAGTTTCCGGTATGGCAGATAATATAGCCGCTTACCTTACTGGCGACACAGAAGTTTATGCCAGTCCGGATAAATATTTCGACCAGGTCATTGAAATAGATCTTTCAGAGCTTGAGCCACATATAAACGGACCTTTCACTCCTGACCTCGCCACTCCGGTGTCACAATTTGCGGAAGCCGTCAGGAAAAACCGCTGGCCGGAGAAACTTGAGGTAGGGCTGATAGGATCATGCACAAACTCATCGTACGAGGACCTGACAAGGGCAGCTTCGGTGGCACGGCAGGCAATAGATAAAAAGCTGGAGATGAAAGCCCAATTCACTGTTACCCCCGGGTCAGAACAGGTAAGATATACGGCAGAAAGGGACGGCTTGCTGGAAACATTTGAAAAGATCGGCGGTGTGGTCCTGGCCAATGCCTGCGGCCCGTGTATAGGACAATGGATAAGGCACGGTGCCGAAAAACAGGAGGAGAATTCTATAATGACCTCTTTCAACCGTAACTTCGCCAAACGTAACGACGGTAATCCTAATACGCACGCGTTTGTTGCTTCGCCTGAACTAACAACTGCATTTGCCATTGCAGGAAAACTGACCTTCAATCCGCTGACCGACTACCTGGTAAATAAAGACGGTGAAAAGGTAAGGCTGGATGAGCCCACGGGATTTGAAAACCCCGCCAAAGGATTTGAAGTCATGGACAAAGGATACCAGGCTCCTGTTGAAGATGGAAGTAAAGTTGAAGTTGTTGTCAAGCCTGATTCAAACCGGCTCCAGCTTCTTGAACCGTTTAAGCCATGGAACGGTAATGATTATAAAGGACTTAGGGTGTTGATCAAGGCAAAAGGTAAATGCACAACTGACCATATCTCAATG
>CAZBUF010000172.1:0-4325 GCA_964495025.1 uncultured Bacteroidales bacterium
TCATTTTCAGAAGTTTCTAATTCTTCTTTATTACAAGAATTAAATAATAAAGAAGTTACTGCTAGCAGCAAACTAAATAAAGCACTGATAGTTAAATATTTTTTATTCATTTTCTTAAAATTTAAAATATTAATAGTTCTATTATTTGTAAGTCTCTCAAAAATTTGATTTCGTAGTAAGGCATCAGGATAAGATTTTTTGCTATTATTTTACCTTTGTCAAAGCTATTTCTTGCCAATAACAATTCAACATATTACTATCACACAATATACAACCTAATATTCAAAAAGTCAAGAATAATAACTTATTATTGCTTTAAAATATCTATATTTTAGTTTTGATATTAAATATAACTCTTAATCATGGGGTCGAGGGTTCGAGCCCCTCCGGACCGGCGAAAAAAAGATTAAAGCTGAATATTTTTATTTATATTAAAAGTTTCGTAAATTGTATAATATGTATAACAAATAACCAAATCTATGATGAAAAGTATTTCATTTTGTATTACTCTGTTTCTTGCTGGATTAATTAATCTGACGGCCAACAATCTTCAAATTGGCGTGCCATCGGTTAATGTTGCCGATAGTACAATTACATTTACTATTCAGTGGGATAATAGCTGGTTAATAACAGCCGGTTCTAATAATCATGATGCGGTATGGATTTTCATTAAAAGACAGGATTGTGCGGATAACTTATGGAACCATGCTTATCTAAGTGTTACTTCATCTGATCATAGCATTACCGGTGGTGTTTTGCAGGTGGATGCTGTGAGCGACAGCATGGGTATATTCATTCGCAGAACAGGTGCAGGATTAGGAAACATCGCCGCTGCCACTGCCACACTTCAATTACAGTATCCGCCTGATCTGGCGGATAATTTCAGGGTATTCGGTATAGAAATGGTTTACGTGCCGGAAGGAGATTTTTATATTGGAGATGGCACTAGGGGCACCAGTAATTATGGTTTTTCCGGAGCTAATCCTTATCCGCCTGTTCAAATTACAAATGCTGTCCAGACTGCAGGAATAGGTGCTGCTTCTAATTACCAGGTTAATAATTGGGGTTCTTCAGCAGCTTTGACGTCAACTTATCCGCATGGCTGGAACAATTTTTATTGTATGAAGTATGAAATATGCCAGGAGCAAATAGCATCATTTCTGAACACTCTTACATATGACCAGCAGATTACAAGAACAGCAAATAGCCCGAATTCAGCTGCGGGAACTCTTGCTATAGCAGGAGCTACGCCTTCCAGAAACGGTATCAGGATTGAGACACCGGGTACAATTAATAATATTCCTGCTATTTATGGGTGCGACCTAAATAATAATGGCACATTTAATGAGGCGGATGATGGCCAGAATATAGCATGTAACTGGATTAGCTGGCCCGACCTTATGGCTTTTCTTGACTGGTCTGCTTTGCGTCCAATGACTGAATTCGAATTTGAAAAAGTATGCAGGGGAACCGTAGTTCCTGTTGCTTTGGAAAAGGCATGGAGCACCACCGATCTGCTTCAGGCAGAATCAGGGGCGCTAAATAACGCAGGCCTTGCTTCAGAAACATCAACGGCTGCAGGCGCAGGCTTATGCGCATACGGAATTAACAATACTGCAAACGGCCCCCTGCGATGTGGTTTTGCTGCTACTGCAACAACAACCAGGACCCAATCGGGTGGCAGTTATTACGGAGCAATGGATATGTCGGGAAATGTGGATGAACAATGTGTTGGGGGATACAATTTTAATTATTCCGGTTTTACTACTGCCAATGGTGATGGTAGTTTAACTGCAGTAGGTTCTGCAAATACTTCAGGATGGCCATCTACAGGAGGTGGACAGTATGGCGGTATATCCAAAGGTAGTGATTGGTATAGTAATAATAATGCATATTTGAATATTAGTGACAGATACCAGATGGTACAAAACTATAATCAAAACCGCGATTATCGTGTTGGAGGAAGAGGTGTCCGTTCCTGGTAAGTCATATGCTTTATGCTCTCAATGAGGGAGGATAGTGTAATGTCATATATAAAAAGCAAAGTAATTTTTGTTTGCTTATCTGGGTTTATATGTCCCTCTGCATTTTCCCAGTATACAGGAGGAGATGCAGATGGCTCTGCCTCCAATATACTCACACAGACTATTTGCTCTCCGGTAGAAAGTACCAATACTTTTTTTGGCGGAGATTCTGACGGTTCTGCATCCGGCATTCTCACTCAAACTGTTTGCCCTCCGGTAGTAAGCACCAATACTTTTTTTGGCGGAAATTCAGATGGCTCTGCATCCGGCATTCTCACTCAAACTGTTTGCCCTCCGATAATAAGCACTAATATTTATTATGGCGGAGATGCCGGCGGCTCTGCTTTTGGCGAATTCACGCAGACCGTTTGCCCTCCCATAACAAGCACCAATATTTATTATGGCGGAGATGCAGATGGTTCTGCATTAAACACACTTGCCCAAACCGTTTGTCCCCCGCTGTCAAGCACTAATATTTTTTATGGCGGGGATTCCAATGGCTCTGCATTAAATACACTTACTCAAACCATTTGTCCCCCGCTGTCAAGTACTAATATTTTTTATGGCGGGGATGCAGATGGTTCTTCTTTCAATACACTTACCCAGACAGTATGTCCGCCTTTTTGTGTGCCACCTGACACAGGCCCGGTTTATCATATTCCTAATTAGGATTTTTACTGAATTTGCGGTTTTAAGCCGGCTTAAAACACTGATCTGATGTTTATATGTAAAACCTGTGATTTATATTTTAATAAAACGGTTTTAACTTTATGTGAATAATCATAATTTATTTTTTTGTAAAAGGACTATTATTTTCAGTAATCGCTTAAACTGTTTCGTTGATTTTCGTAATTATTCTTTATATTTGTTTTACTATGGATATTCAATTAAGAAGTACTAATAATATTTACCTTCCGGTAAACCTGATGTAAATAATTGAATTTATTGTGATTATAAATAAAATAATGAATATTAACTTTTCATTCAGGATTTTTAACAGATTATTATGCAACAATTATAAATAAGAATAAAATGAAATCAATACAAACAAAGCTGCCAACACTAAATATTCCGGGACCTGCACTATCAATTATTCAAATGCTGCATCGGCATTCGTTGCTGAATGCTTTATCAATCATTCTATGCATTGTTACCGGTACATTAAGCGTGACAGCGCAGCCTTCGGGTGGACCGTATGGCCCTGTTCCGCAAAAATATGATATTCCTTCGGGAGCAGGAAAGATATACTATGTTGCACCTGACGGAAAGGCTGAAGAAACCGGAGAATCATTAAAACAGCCAACGAGCATTGAAGCGGCCATTGAGCGGGTAGTAACAGGCGATGTAATAGTAATGCGTGGCGGCACATACCGTACAGGAAATCTTGAACTGAACCAGGGGATAACTATACAACCCTATGCTGATGAACAGCCTGTATTTAAGGGTACTTATGTTGCAACAGACTGGAAGAAACAGGGAAGCGGATTATGGGCAACTGAATGGGACAGGCTATTCCCTTCAGAAGCTCAGGACTGGTGGCGCCGATACAGGTTTGGGGCTGAAACACCGCAGCACCGTTTTAACAACGACATGGTTTTTGTTGACGGCAGGTTCCTGCAATCAGCAGGATGGGAAGGGGAGGTTGATGAGAATTCATATTTCATAAACTATGACTCAGGAAAGGTATATATCAGTATTGATCCAACGGACCGGCTTGTAGAGATCACTGCTTATAAAATTGCTATTCACAGAATAACAGATGATTGCCATGGCAGGCCATCTGACCGCAAGGGCCCTGTTATAAAGGGGATTGATTTTCTGCAGTATGCGTACCGTGCAATTGAAGTTGAAGGAACGGAACCTGAAGGAATATCTGCTGAAGCCGATCACGGAAAGATGGTGGTAGGTACAACACTGGAGAACTGTGAGATTTCATATTGTTCACGCGTTGCCGCTTTCCTGAGGGGCGACGGGCTGACGATCAGGCATTGCAAGGTGAGCAACACAAGTACTGAAGGGATATACATTATTGCTTCTTCCGATGTTTTGCTGGAAAGAAATATATTCACCAGCAATAATATAGAGAGGTTCGCCGGGTATTATCCCGCAGCTGTGAAAATATTTAATCAGAGTCATCGTGTTACGTGCAGGGACAACCTTGTTATTGACCTCCCTTATTCAAACGGTATATGGTATGACGTTGGTAATGTTGACGGCGTTTTTATTAACAACTGGGTACAGAACGTAGGTTCTACCGACAGGGAATTTGATAAAACGATGCCATGGCCCTGTGATAACGGA
>CAZBUF010000173.1:0-3123 GCA_964495025.1 uncultured Bacteroidales bacterium
ATATATTCGTTTACAAAAATATGACCGCCTTCGCCTTAGCTACGGCGGTCGGTGGCGGAGAGAGGGGGATTCGAACCCCCGGTACAGTATTACCCGTACGCCGGTTTAGCAAACCGGTGGTTTCAGCCACTCACCCACCTCTCCGTTGATGTTGGTTCTGAACGATAATTTGCCTGTATTTGCTCAGGAAAAAGTTGGACAAAAGTATAAAATCCCTGCACAACGGCAAAGAATTATTTTCAATTTAGTGTTTTTTTCGGGAAGTAATTTTTATCAATGTCAATACTACCTTAAAAAGGAGATTCTTCGCTAAAATCAGCATTTTTTGAGATATCATCAACATCACGGCCGGCAGCTTCCTGATTCATTTTTGAGCTGAGTGTTACTGCTGATTCCTGAAGTTTTTCATCATCAGCTATAGGTGCCAGGTATTCATCTTCCAGCTCTACAAATTTGGCACATTCATCCCTGAACCGCAGGTGTACGTCTCCAATGGGGCCGTTACGGTGTTTCGCAAGGATGATCTCTGCCACACCTTTTAGCGAGTTGCCCTCTTCATCTTCCATAAAACCATACTTCTCAGGCCTGTGAATAAAAATAACCATATCGGCATCCTGTTCAATAGCGCCTGATTCCCTGAGATCAGAAAGCTGCGGCCTTTTATTTCCGGAACGTATCTCCACAGAACGGTTCAGCTGGGATATTGCTATTACAGGCACATCAAGTTCTTTGGCGATAGCTTTTAAAGCTCGTGATATTGCACTTACTTCCTGTTCCCTGTTACCTTTGGCATCCTGTGTTCCTGACATGAGCTGCAAATAATCAATAATAATAAGATCAACATCAAATTGCCTTTTCAGCCTGCGGCATTTTGCCCGCAGTTCAAATACGGAAATTGCCGGGGTATCATCAATATATATTTCTGCATCAACAAGTTTTTTGATTTTGATATCAAGTTGTTCCCATTCATACTGGGCCAGTTTTCCGTTCCTGAGCCTGTTTGACGGAAGTTCGGTCTCCATAGCTATTAACCTGTTAACAAGCTGAATTGATGACATTTCCAGAGAGAAAATAGCTACCGACCTGTCATGTTCTATGGTAATATTCCTTGCCATCGACAGTACAAATGCGGTTTTACCCATTGAAGGCCTTGCTGCAATAATTATAAGGTCAGATTTCTGCCATCCGCTTGTTAACCTGTCCAGCTTTGTATAACCTGACGGGATACCCCTTAAGCTGTCTTCACTTTTACCAGCTTCTTCAATCTGGCTTATTGCCTCCTTAAGTAAAACATTGATCTTAACCGTTTCTTTTTTAATATTACCCTGGGCAATATTAAATAATTCACTCTCAGAGAAATCCAATAAATCGTTCACATCAGTACTTTCATCATATGCCTGATTCTGAATATCCGTTGATACACGGATCAGCTCCCTTTGAATATATTTCTGTGCAATGATCCTGGCATGATAATCAATATGCGCCGCTGATGCAACTCTACCTGTCAGCTGTGTTATATACAGAGGGCCGCCTACCTCATCCAGCTCTTTTCTTTTCTTCATCTCCTCAGTAACCGTTAATATGTCAATTGCCTTATCATTTGATGAAAGATCAAGAATTGCGCGGAAGATCTTCTGATGCTCGTCCTTGTAA
The DNA here is from genome assembly GCA_964495025.1 of uncultured Bacteroidales bacterium. Classification (GTDB taxonomy): domain Bacteria; phylum Bacteroidota; class Bacteroidia; order Bacteroidales; family UBA10428. Next base: position 1,654 of record CAZBUF010000173.1, read on the forward strand.
AAGCTTTCAGGACTTAAAATGTCCATGACCTCAATTATTGCGTCTTTTTCCAGCATTATTGCCCCCAGAACGGCTTCTTCAAGTTCCAATGCCTGTGGAGGCAGTTTGCCTATATCCAGATTAATCTGATTTATTCCGGCGGGTTTTATATCTTTCTTTTGTGCCATGGTTATTTGTTGTATAATGCATTTACAAAAATAACAATTGAAAAATGTTCATGTTAAAACCTGACTCATCTTTATAAACATTACATGCTTAAACTATTCACAATTTGTTAAAAACCTTTTTTAGATTTTATCAACCCCAATTGTTAAAAACCTTTGAAAACTATTTTCATCACGTTTAACGAAGATTTTTATATTTGATTAAATTTTCAAAAGATGATTTGCTTCCCAAACGCAAAAATCAACATTGGCTTAAACATAACAGGGAGAAGATCAGACGGGTATCACAATATTGAAACAGTATTATTCCCTGTGGAGCTATGTGATGTGCTGGAATTTATTGATGACGAAAAAGAAAGTAACAACGGATGCAGTATTACCTGTTCTGGTATTGAACTGGCAGCACCTGCGAAAGATAATCTTTGTGTTAAAGCTTACAACCTGTTGAATGAGGACTTTGATCTTCCGTCTATAACAATACACCTGCATAAAATAATACCGGCAGGAGCAGGACTTGGAGGTGGTTCTTCGGATGCAGCCAGCATGTTAAAAAATCTTAATAAAGAATATGGCCTGAATATTACCAGTAAGAAATTACATGAGTATGCTGAGAAGCTGGGAAGTGATGTCCCCTTCTTCATTAACAATAAACCTGTTGTTGCTTATAATACGGGGAATAAAATAAGGGAAATCAGCATTTCACTGGACGGAAAATGTATAGTCATTGTTTATCCTGAAATACAAATAAGTACCAAACAGGCTTATTCCAATGCCTTTGTTAAGGAGCCCCGGGCATCTCTGGAAGATATGATCAAGCTTCCGGTACAGGAATGGAAACATGCCATTAAAAATGATTTTGAAAGAACGATTTTCCCTAAATATCCGAAACTTAGAAGTATTAAAGAAGAATTGTATAATATGGGGGCATTATATGCATCCCTGTCAGGGAGCGGCTCTTCATTATACGGAATATTTTCCTCGGTTCCGCAAATACCTGAAAAAATAAAAACCTGCTTCAACTGGCAGTATAAAGTATAAAGATATTTTTACTTCTGAATAATATTAATATTCTTCGCAGCCTTAATCGTATTCAGCCATTATAAATCCCTTGGGGATTTTATCGCCTTCCTTAATATTCAGTTTCTTTATTTTTCCTGAAAACGGAAAATATAATGTATTCTGCATTTTCATCGCCTCAAGCAGAACCATCTCGTTATTTTTATTCACCTGTTGTCCTTCCTTAACAAACAACTTAATAATTGTGCATGGCATTACAGAAATTATCTTTTTTTCGTCAGGTTCAACC
>CAZBUF010000174.1:0-7003 GCA_964495025.1 uncultured Bacteroidales bacterium
TGGCAGCATTTGCTGCTTCCTCTACACTATTCATTGTGTAGGTCTGACCTAACGGCAATAATGCAATATCACATTCAATATCCTTCATCTCCGGAATTCTCTCGGTATCTCCTGCATGATAAATTTTTACACCGGAAACATCAATTATGTAACCGACCCAGTTTTTGCTTTTTGGATGAAAGTTAGTTTTAACAACATTATAAGCCGGAACAGTATTAATAATTATACCATCCAGATTAAGGGTTTCTCCGGGGCCCGTGTATTTAATCTCCGATACATCCAATCCCTCAAGTTTCCCGCGGCAATCAACGGTTGCGACTATTATGCTTTTACCTGAAACCACTTTGACGATATCACCACGTGAAAGGTGATCAAAATGGCTGTGCGTAATAAGCACAATATCTGCCTGATCATTATCTTTTATCTGATAAGGATCAATATAAATTGTTTTTCCGTCAGCAATTATCTTTATTGCTGCCTGTCCTAACCAGTGAATATTGTCAACCATGGCATTATAATTTTGGTTCTGTGTTTTAGCATTATTAACAGTAATTATTGAAACAAGGCAAAATACCGCTATTGAATAAAATCTGTTTATCTGCATTATGTTTTTTAATGATAATGGAAGCCTTTAATATTATTATCAGCAAAAGTTAATATTTTTTCTAATAACTGCAACAGACAGGTGAATTTTTTCAATTACCGGTATGCTGAATGACCCCCGGTTGATAATTCAATACGTGGTTTAATTGTTCTCGCTTTGCAACCATTCTCCTCTTTAACCGGCGGAAAGACAAATGCAGTTTCTGACATAATATTCATGCATGCAACCAAAATTTTAATTCCTTCCCTAATTTATTAAAAATTGATATATATAATAAATAATGACTACTTAAATTATGTTTAACTTTACCGGCACAATCCATATACAGACCTCGTATGTTAATAAAAATACACCCTGAAAATCCCGGTACCAGGCAGATATTAGAACTGGTGGAAATATTAAAAGACGGCGGTATAATTATATTCCCTACTGATACGGTATACGGTTTGGGGTGTGATGTATTAAACCATAGAGCTGTTGAGCGTGTGGCCAAAATTAAGGGCATAAAAATTGAAAAGTCCAATTTCTCGTTTATATTTTATGATTTGAGCCATTTGTCGGATTATACCAGGCATGTAAATAACAGCATATTTAAACTGATGAAACGTTATCTTCCCGGTCCTTATACATTTATTCTTGAAGCAAATAACAAAGTGCCCAGGTTATTAAGGTATAAAAAGAAAACAGTTGGTATCAGAATTCCTGATAATAATATTGTTCGTGAAATCGTCAGAGAGCTGGGTAATCCTCTTCTTACAACTTCGATACACGACGAAGATGAATTACTGGACTATACTACTGACCCTGAATTAATTTTCGAACAATATAAGAATGTTGTTGATGCAGTAATAAGTGGCGGCTACAGCAATAATCAACCATCTACCGTTATTGACTGCACGGGGGAAGAACCTGAGGTCATAAGACAGGGCATCGGAGCTTTTGAAGAATAATAACTTACTTCCTCCAGAAACCCGGTGTGAAGATAATCAACACCGTAAATAACTCCAGCCGACCGATAAGCATCAGAAAAGACAGGAACCATTTGCCAAATACCGGGAAATGGGCATAATTTTCCAGTGGGCCGACAGCACCGATGCCGGGCCCGATATTCCCCAGGGTAGCTGCTACTGCGCCCAATGACGATTCCAAATCATAGCCCATGGATGATATAACCACAATACTGATCATTACAGTAAGAATATAGAATGATGCAAAAGCGAGTACATTTGTTACTGTCACTGATGTAACTGCCTGAGAATTCAATCTTACGGGAATAACAGCATTCGGATGAATTAACCGTTTTAACTCCAGAAAACTATTCTTAAGCAATAATACTACTCTCACAATTTTAATACTGCCACCGGTTGAACCTGCTGAACCTCCGAAAAACATCAAAAGGAAGAGCAACACCACGGCCACCGGCACCCAGTTTAAATAATTGGTAGTTGCATATCCGGTAGTGGTTATTATAGATACGACCTGGAACAGGGAATCCCTGAATGAACTCTCAAATGGCCGGCCAGCTGTAAATTTTAAAACAAAAGTAATTATAACGGAAAAAAGAATAATAAAAAACACATAAAACCTGAACTCCTCATTTTTAAGGACCTGCCTGAATTTAAAATGCATTGCAAGGTAAGATAATGTAAAATTTGTTCCTGCAAAAAACATAAAAACAATTATAACATATTGAATATATGGAGAGTTAAAATAAGCAATACTTTCAGGCTTTGTTGAATATCCGCCCGTTGCCATAGTAGTAAATGAGTGGCATATTGCATCAAATATGCTCATACCTCCTATTCTCAACAATATGATCTCAGCAATAGTAAAAATAAAATATATCTCCCACAGTCTTTTTGCGGTTTCTCTCACTCTCGGATGCAATTTATCCGGCGTTGGTCCCGGTACTTCCGCAACAAATAACTGCATTCCGCCAATACCCAGTATTGGTAATATCACAAGTGTCAATACTATAATACCCATACCTCCCAGCCATTGAGTAAGGCTTCTCCAGAATAGCAAACCATGAGAAAGTGCGCTGAAATCCCCTGATCTTAATATTGATGAACCCGTTGTAGTAAAACCTGACATCGTTTCGAAAAATGCATCGGTATATGAAGGGATTGATTTGGAGATATAAAACGGGAGTGCCCCGAAAAATGAAAAGATAATCCAGCCTAGACTTACAATAATATACCCTTCCCGTTTTCCGAGTCTCTTGTCAGACTTTTTAAGAATAAAAAACAATAATAATCCAAACAGCAAGGTCAGGAGCGAAGATAATAATATATATATATAATCACTTTCTCCATAGATTAATGAAACGGGCACTGACAGAAAAATAAAAACCGATTCAATAATCAACAATACACCCAGAATATAACCAACAACTTTGAAATTAATCATCCGGATAATCAATTAAAAAACTTACTAACCTTCCCGATTGCGGAAGGCAGTGCAAAAACCACAACCTTGTCATTTGTTTGAATATGAGTATATCCAGTAGCTATAAAACTTGATTTATCTCTGATAACACCGCCAATAATAGAAGCCTCCGGAAAGTTGATCTGATTTAAGGGGCCTTTGGTGATCTTTGAATCTTTATTAACAATAAATTCCATTACTTCAGCATCAGTACCTGCTAAATATTTAACTGACGAGACAACCTCACTTGTAGTAAATTGAAAGATGCGGCTTGCAGTAACAAGTTTCTTATTTATAATTGTATCAATTCCCATGTTCTCTGCAAGAGAAATATAATCCATATTCTCAACTTCAGCTATTGTTTTCTTTACGCCCATTTTTTTTGCTAATACACATGACAATATATTAGTTTCAGAATCACCGGTAACCGAGATAAATGCATCCATGCTTTTTATGCCTTCTTCCAATAACAGGTTCATATCTCTGCCGTCACCATTAATAACCAGTGTGTTGTTAAGGTAGTTTGACAGGCGATAGCTTTTTTCTCTGTCCAGTTCTATTAATTTAACATTGCTCTGAGCACCTATTTCTTTTGCAGTAAGCATCCCTATCCTGCTGCCGCCCAGGATCATGATATTATTTATATCAATCTTTTTATTCTCCGAGTATTCCATTAAATTAGGCACTCCGCTCTCATTACTTACCATGTATACCGTATCGTTTACCGCGAACTTATCCTCACCTCTTGGTATAATCGTCTCTCCGCCCCTTGTAATTGCTACCGCCCTGAAATTTTGATGATCAATACCTGTGGTAGTTTCAGCCAGTGTTTTGTTAACGATAGGAGCAGTTTCACTAAGTTTAATAATCCACAGTGTTAACTTACCACCGGAAAAGTGAATAACATCAGCACTTCCTGTTTGCAGTAACAAGTCAACCAGTTCTTTTGACGCTATCTTTTCAGGATATATCATATAATCAATTCCCAGGCTTGTGAAATGATCCCGGTATTTCGGGAACAGATATTCCTGGTTGTCTATCCTGGCTATTGTTTTCTTTGCTCCGAGCCTTTTACCAAGTATGGCAGTTGTAATATTGATCTCTTCCGATGTAGTAACGGCAATCAACAAGTCAGCACGCTTAATATCCGCATCAATCAAAAGACTTATTGATGTTGAAGAACCTGCCCTGGTAAGTACATCAAGACTGGCCCCTATCAGCTTTAATTTCTCTTCATCAGGATCAATCAATACAATATCATGATTTTCCTGACTTAACATCTTTGCTAAATGAGAACCGACTTCACCTGCTCCCGCAACAATAATTCTCATTTTAAATAATTAATCTGGTTGAAAAACATGAACAAAGTAAAGTATATTCTTATAAATATCTAACACTTTCATTAAGTTTTTATCTTATATTATAGATTATTAAGCTCACTGTTAAAATATTAAGTTTATATTTATATCTGCATTAAAATGCATTATCATTGGTTTATTGATCATAGTTCGGAAATAAAAGCCCCTGTCTCATAAATAATTATTGGATCAATCCCCTTTACCCTGCACTCTTCTTTCCAGTATCGCACGGTCCGGTAATTGTTTGATGAATCGATAATAATTTCCTTAAAATCAAAAAGCTTGATTAACTGCTCTGTTCCAGCCGTTAAATTGTTGGTTATTATTATGTAATCAACCATGAACGGGTTATTTGTATTAAATTTCAATAATTTCCTGTTGCTCATCAAAAACAGCTATTTCCCTTTAAAATTCAATATGGGATTACCGCCGATATTTCCATAATATATTCCTCCATCCTCATTACACGCTTTTTCATTACCGGTTAATTCAGATATGTTAAATATCCTGCTTACATCGTATACTCCACGTCTGAGCCAGTAATCCTTAACCGGATCAGGTAATTTTTCATTTATACCTTCAGTATTCAGGTCTGTAATAAGATAATTCTTTTTGCCATCAATGAGATTCACTACCGAATATTTGTTCACGTTAAAAATTACAATCTCCTTCTGTTTATATATGCTATATTTTCTTAACATTTTAAATGATAAGAAACAAATAATGAAAATCTGACATACAATAAGTGATATCCTTTTTTTAAATAAAATAAAAACACTTACGGAAATAATAATCGCATATAAAAGGATAGTTTCTGCCAATGAATTATATAAGCCTTCAATCAAAGAAGAGGGAAATTTTTTAACTGTATTTACAAAATTATTGATAAGCATTAATACTATATCCAGAAATCCTGCGATAACAAAAGCGGCCTTATTTAAAGGAGAAAAAATAAATAGCAGCAATGCAAGGTAAATAACTATAGCAACCGGCGGTAATATCAGTATGTTCGTGATCCAGAAATACAGGGGAAAGTTGTGAAAATAATATATAACTACCGGAAATGTTCCTATTTGTGCAGCAATCGAAACAGTGAATAACATCCATACCCTGTCAATAATACGGTTTCTGAAAGTTAATATTCTGTAGAAACGGGGTTGAAAAAACACTATACTTAAAACCGCCAGAAAAGATAATTGAAATCCCACATCAAATACCTGAAAAGGGTTAAACAAAAAAAGGAAGAATGCCAGAGCTGCAAGAATATTATAAATATTAATTGTCCTTTTTATAGAATTGCCGATTTGTATAAGACTGAACATTGCAGATGCACGGATAACCGATATTGAAGCTCCTGTAAGTAATGCATAGAACCACAACAGCAGTATAACAAGTATGAGTTTTATTATTTTACCATACCTGTTCTCTGACAGAAAGCCAAAGATAATGTTCAGTACATAAAACACGATACCTGTATGGAGTCCTGATACAGCAAGGGTATGCATGACGCCTGCCGAAACAAAGGATCTTTTTGTTTCAGGCCTGAGATCATCCCTGAACCCTAAAGTGAGGGCAGATAAAACAGCAAATTCATCATTCTTAAATCCATATCTCTTATATAACCTAAGCAGTTTATTTCTTAGCTGTGATGAGTATATCATCAGGCTCTTTCCGTGTCCTATAATTTCCCATGTTCCGGATCTTATATAGCTCTCCCGGGCAATTCCTTTATAATATAAATATCGTTTATAGTTAAATTGATAAGGATTTTCAGGTCCGCAAGGCTTTCTGATATTGGTCATTGCTACAATGATATCTCCCTGTTCAAGCTTACAGGAATTAACATCCTTTTGAATATGGGCGAGTATCTTTATCCTGCATTTATACCAGTTAAACCGGCCCTTATAGCCAACAGACTTTAATAATAATTTAACAGTTTTGCTTTTTTGTTGCGGCTGATTTATGATCCTGCCGGTAAAATATTGGGATTCATCGATATCTGATACTTTCCTCTGAAGATCATATGACTTTAATTCCACCAGCAAAATCCCTTCATTAATAAGGAGCAGGTGTACTAAAAATCCGAAGACCCACCGTTTTTCATATATTTCCGCTAACTTCCCAGATGTAAAAATGATTATGCAAATAAATATAATTAAGCAGGAAGCGACAAGCAGCCAAACCGGTATTTCAAAGTGAGTACCAATTAATAAGCCGGAAAGCAGCGGAAACAGCAGCCTGGCGAACGGGATTTTTCTTAACTCCCTTATTATATTTATTTGAAAGCCGAAAACAGAAAGCTTAATAATTAGTTAAAAAATATGACTAAATTTGATATTTAATTTTAACTTTATTTTATATTGACCTTGTATTAATAGTTTTGTCAATTATATACCAAATAATTAAGAATTAGCATTTTAATAATCAAAAAAAGAACCAATGGCAGATTTAAGGACAAAGTATCTTGGGATTGAAATGAAAAATCCGGTTATTGTAGGGGCGAGTAATCTGGTGACGAATATAAGTAATATAAAAATAGTTGAAGATTCGGGTGCAGCTGCAATAGTATATAAGTCTCATTTTGAAGAACAAATACAGCTGGAAAGTGCCCAGT
>CAZBUF010000175.1:0-3094 GCA_964495025.1 uncultured Bacteroidales bacterium
TTTCTTCCGTTTTATTTATACTGTCTAAAATGACAGTTACATGATTGGATCTTTTTCTTATTCTAAATGCTCTCCCCTGGGGAGCAGGCCTTATTCTCTTAAGTATCCTTCCCTGGTCGACAAATATCTCCTTTACAAATAAGTTACTCTCATCGAGTTTAGCATTTTCATTTTTATTTTGCCAGTTGGCAATTGCTGACAGTAACAACTTTTCAAGTTTCACCGATGCTTCTTTGGAAGAGAATTTAAGCAGATCCAAAGCTTTGTTGACCTCTTCCCCTTTGATCATATCTGCCACCAGTCTCATTTTCCGTGGGGAAGTAGGACATTTATTAAGTCTTGCAGCATAAATGCTCTTTCTGGCTTCTTTTAATTGTTCTGCTCTGTTTCTTTTTCTCGAACCCATTTTAATGTTATAATTTTAGTTTTAAAATGTTATCTCTGCTTACCTCCATGGGCTCTAAATATGCGTGTAGGAGAAAATTCCCCAAGCTTATGGCCCACCATATTCTCTGTTATATAAACAGGGATAAACTTATTACCATTATGTACTGCGATCGTGTGGCCGACGAAATCAGGAGATATCACTGACCTTCTGGACCAGGTTTTTATAACTGATTTCTTACCGGATTTGTTCATCCTGGTAACCCGCACCTCCAATTTATAGTCTATAAAAGGACCTTTTTTCAAAGATCTGCTCATAGTTTCTTTTTGTTTTAGTTCTTAGTTTTTCGTTTTTCTATGATATATTTATTCGATGCCTTCTTCTTAGGCCTTGTTTTATAGCCTTTGGCAATTATGCCTTTCCTTGATCTGGGATGGCCTCCTGAAGCCTTGCCTTCACCTCCGCCCATAGGATGATCAACAGGATTCATAGCAACTCCTCTCACCCTTGGCCTTCTGCCTAACCATCTCGACCTTCCTGCTTTTCCTGATCGTTCCAGTCCGTGATCAGAATTTGAAACAGTGCCTATTGTAGCCCTGCAGGTTGTCAGGATCATTCTTGATTCCCCTGATGGCAATTTAATTATCGCATATTTACCATCCCTTGATGTCAGCTGGGCATACGAGCCGGCACTTCTTGCAAGCATACCTCCACAGCCGGGCCTTAGCTCGATATTATGTATCAGCGTTCCCAATGGTATCTCGGCAAGAGTTAAAGCATTGCCGATTTCAGGAGCTATTCCGCTTCCCGATCTTACAGTCTGGCCAACTTTTAATCCATTTGGAGTGATGATGTATCTTTTCTCACCATCTTCATAAATGAGCAGGGCAATCCTGGCGGTCCTGTTCGGATCGTATTCAATAGTTTTAACAATGGCGGGCATTTTATCCTTGTCCCTTAAAAAATCTACTACCCTGTATCTGCGTTTATGGCCCCCGCCGATATATCTCATTGTCATTTTACCCTGGTTATTTCGTCCGCCGGTTTTCTTTATGGGCGTTAATAAAGACTTTTCTGGCACAGGGCTTGTTATTTCTTCAAATTTTGAAGAAACTTTATGCCTTTGACCAGGGGTTATGGGTTTAAGTTTTCGTACAGCCATATTAAATAATTAGATATTGCTATAAAAATCTATTGCATCACCTTCAATTAAGGTTATTATTGCTTTTTTATATGAATTGGTTTTTCCGCTTACAATTCCGGTTTTTGTATATCTCATCTTCCTCTTGCCTCCATAGCGCATCGTATTTACCGAAGAAACCGATACATTATAGAGTTCTTCAATAGCGTTCTTAATTTGTATTTTATTTGCCCTGGAATCAACAATAAAACCATACCGGTTCATATCTTCACCCTGTCCGGTCATTTTTTCAGTTACTATGGGCTTTAACAGTATATCCATATTGTCAAATATTTCATTTAGTGTTGATACATCTTTTGTAAACCATCAATTGAGCTCTCCACAAAAACAATGATATTGCAATTCATAATATCATAAGTTGTTAGTTCTGAAATAGGTACAACTTTTGAATCTTTTAAATTACGAGACGATAAATATATATTTTTATCAGGTTTATTTAAAACAAATAAAGTCTTATTATCATTGATTTTCAAACTATTAACAAGATTAATATAATCTTTGGTCTTTGGTGCATCAAATTTAAAGTCTTCTATTACTTTAATGTCTTTGCTTTTGGCCTTGTATGACAGGGCCGACTTGCGGGCAAGCTTTTTCGTCTTTTTATTCAGCTTGAATCCATAATCACGTGGAATCGGACCAAATGCTCTTCCTCCGCCCCTGAAAATAGGATTTTTTATACTGCCAACCCTTGCTGAACCGGTTCCTTTTTGCCTTCTTATTTTTCTTGTACTACCGGTTATCTTCGACCTGTCCTTTGCACTGTGTGTTCCCTGCCGTTTGTTGGCCAAATATTGTTTGACATCTAAATAGATAGCATGATCGTTGGGTTCAATAGCAAATATTGAATCTGTTAATTCAATTTTCTTTCCTGTATCCTCTCCTGATGTATTTAAAACTGACAGTTTCATTAATTTTATATTTTATATTCTATCGGGACTTTCAACAATAACATAAGAGCCATTTGAACCTGGCACCGAACCTTTTAACAATAATAAATTTTGTTCAGGAATAATCTTAACCTTGAGAAGGTTAAGTGTTTTAACTGATTTATTACCTGTTTGGCCGGCCATTTTCATTCCTTTGAAAACTCTTGAGGGATCCGATGAAGCACCTATGGATCCGGGAGCCCTGCTCCTGTTGTGCTGGCCATGTGTAGCATCGTTAACACCTCTGAAATTATGCCTCTTTACAACTCCCTGAAATCCCTTGCCTTTCGATTTTGCCGTTACATCAAGCCATATATCATTATTAAAATAATCAACAGTAATAACATCGCCGGGCTTCCAGTGTTTAACAAATCCCCTGAGTTCAATGACTTTTCTTTTTGGCGTTGTATTTGCTTTCTTAAAATGTCCTAACATTGCCCTGGATGTCTTTCTTTCCTTTTTATCATCAAAAGCCATCTGAATACCAGCATATCCGTCCTTTTCAACAGATTTAATCTGAGTGATAACACAAGGTCCGACTTCAATGACAGTGCAGGGTACATTATTCCCGTTCTCATCATA